>JAIRYM010000044.1 GCA_031267615.1 Dysgonamonadaceae bacterium | reverse complement strand
CTACTTCTGACTATACTGCCAATAATATTTACTATAGCGAAATGCGTCAGTCTCTGTACGCTAAACCTAAAAACGGTGCTATTAATTTTGTGACTGTAAATGACGGTCGCGCCTGGGGTTATTACGCTGACGGATACTTTGACCGGCGCGCTATCGTAAACTCTGTTAGTAATGCCGTCAGCAGCGCTGTTTCTGCATCAACTAAAGACGTTGCTTATATCGGCACATTGTTTTTCAACGCCGCTTCCGGCGCCAGTTTGTTTATGCCCGCAGGCGGTCGTCGTTACACCTCCGATGGTGATCTCGACTATTCCGGTTACTACGGCTCCTACTGGAGTAGTTCTTCCTATCTTGCCACTGGTAACCCGAACGTAAGTATGGGCTTGGACTTGGTCTTCCAATACGATTACATTGCCCAGTCCGGCGCGGGTTGCTCCTATGGCATGCCGGTGCGCTGTGTAAAGGAATGAAAAATAATTAAGTATTAAGTGGGATTAATTTTGATCGCCGTTGCACACGGTAATCAACAAAAGCAGGGGCGAAAAATTTTTCGCCCCTGCTTAATAAATAAAGCCGTACCGATGGATTTGACAAAACTCCGTATGACAGGATTTGAGCGCCTAAATCGCGTTTGTAATCTGCTGTGTCAAAAGACAGTCCCTTTCGGGTTGCAGCCCGCCATTCGCGGTTCGGCATGTCTCGGAATTTCATTTCAATTTGATGAGTTTCCCAATCGAAAGGTACGGCTAAATCATCATACATCATTCCTGACGTATGCAAACGTAGTTAATTTTTTTGAAACCGCCAAATATTTTTGCTTTTTCCTCGGAAAAATAACAGGATGTAACAAATTTCAAAAAAAAATACCTACATTTGCAGTGGTCATCAAGTTTATAACAGGATTCTCAAACAGACAAATTAAAATACAAAATTTCTATAAAAAAATGAACGCTACAATCAAAAAATTACTTGTAACAGCAGGAGTTTTGCTTGTTTCTCTGCCTGTTGCAGTATTTGCAGGAAACAACGAGCATGGTATCGACTATTATCGCGCAGAACTTTACGGCGCCGCCAAGATTTTTTTTCTGCAACAAACAGAACAAACAGTTGAAGAACAAGCCGAAAATTACTATTATCTCGGACAAATCTACTACAAACTCGGACAGATAGATTCGGCGCAGTATTTCTATAACAAATCAATCGCAACAGATGCCGAATATCCTTTTGGATATATCGGCAATGGCAGCCTTGAACTCAAAAAAGGGAATCTCAAACAGGCAGAAGAACTGTTTAAAAAAGCAACAGGACTTGCAAAAAAAGACCCGTCAGTTCCTACCCTCGTTGCAGAAGCATACGTCGAACACGAAAAATACAGCGAAGCAAATGACGCTCTAAAAAAAGCACGAAAAATTAACAGTCAATATTCAGGAATTTACACCACCGAAGGCGATATGCTGATGAAGCAGAACAAAGTAGGCGATGCTATGGGCAAATATGATAACGCTATCCTTTTCAACGCAAAAGAAAAAGCGACATATCTTAAATGTGCGCAGGTATATAAGACACTAAATCCAGATCGTTCGCTCGAATACCTCGACGATCTGTTCAAGATTGACGCAAACTATATCCCCGCTTTTGCTTTATATGGCGACATCTATCGCGCACAGGGAGACGCATACAAAGAAGAAAACGATACAGTCAATTATGAGGCGGCTTACACAAAGGCTCTCGATGCTTATGAAAAATTTATCTCTATTCCTGGCGTGCCTGTACTGCAACACGAACGTTATGCTCAACTGCTTTTTTTCACTAAAAATTACGACAGGGCAGAAAAGGAAATTGCAGCAGTGCTCGCAATAGACCCCGACAACACCGTAATGCACCGTATCGAGGCATACAATAATTTTGCTCTTGGCAAAGACGACGTCGCCCTGGAGCAGATTACAAACTTTCTTGCAATAACTCCTGCCAACAAGCAACTTTTTGTTGACCACCGCGCTCAAGGCGATATTTATCTGAAAAAAGGCGATTTCATAAAAGGAGAAGAAAGTTACTTAAACGCTATGAAATTTGACGACACGAAAAAGGCGGAGTTATATGGCAAACTTATCAACGCTGCTGAAGATGCAAAAGATTATCCCATATCAATTGGTTTATATGAAAAATTCTTTGAAGCAAGTCCTGATTATTCAACGTTAAGTCTTTATAAATATGGACAGGCTAATTATAATGCCTCAATAGCATACACAGACAAGACAGTTGTTGCAGAAGAAAAAGCAAATCCTTCGTTGCAGGAAGTCAATGAAGCGGCTTTCAATGTTTATATTCAAAAAGGCAACAAAGCGTTTTCTGATATGATAAGCCGTAAATCCGACAATTATCTCGGTTATCTGTGGAAAGCAAGAATCCATTCTATCGCAGACGCTTTCGACCAGATAAGAGAACGCTCAATGAAGTGGCACGCTAAACAATATTATGAAGAGGCTTTGCCTGTGTTGATTGCAAACAACGAAAACGGCGACCGCAAAAATGATATTGTTGAGGCATACAGATATATTGGCAACTACTATTATTCTGCCGAGAAAAATGTTGATAAGATGGCTGAATACTACAAAAAGGCGTTGGAATTTGACCCTGAAAACGATCAAATTCAAGGGGTATTGGACAGCATCAGCAAAATGAAAGCTCAACAGAGAGCAGCAGCGACAAAAGCGGCGGCTGAACAGGGAAATTAACTTGCTGATTTGTAAAAACCAACCTGATTTTTTGTCAATATGTTACCAAAAATTGGCTCATTCAAATTTCATGTTGAATCTTATACTTGTGATTTCACAGGGAAAGCCACTTTGCCCGTAATGTCGAGTTTTTTGCTTGATTCAGCAAGTATGCACGCGCAACAGCGCGGGTTCGGATTTGAGGAAATCTCTCGCGACAATGTGGCATGGGTGTTATCGCGGCTTTCGATAGAGATTTACCGCTATCCTGTGTCTAATGACGATATTCAGGTGGAAACATGGATAAAAGACGTAGAACGATTTTTTACTCAACGCTGTTTCCGCTTTGTCGGCGCAGGCGATGAAACGCTCGGTTACGCTCGCAGTATTTGGGCAGCAATTAGCGTAGAAACGCGTCGCCCGATTGATATTCACGCATGGCGTTCCGATCTGGCGGATTATATTGTCAATGACAAGGAATGTCCTGTTGGAAAAATGGAAAAAATCCACTCCGTTGATGACGTTGAGCATGTAATGGGCTATACAGTGCGTTACAGCGACATTGACATCAATCAACACATGAACAGTATGAAATATATTGAGCATGTAATGGACATATTTGATTTACAGACGTTTGAAGAAAAGGTTATCGGCAAGTTTGAAATAGTTTATTTACAGGAAGGCGCTTTCGGCGAAAAACTGAAACTTTACCGCCGCAACATTTCGGAAAACGAGTGCATAGTAGACACAAAGCGCGGCGAAGAATCGGTTTGCCGAAGCCGTATAATTTGGGAATAATTTAATTATTAAAAATATAAAGAAATGGCAACAATCAATTTTGGCGGTGTTAATGAACAGGTAGTTACCCGCGAAGAATTTCCGTTGGAGAAAGCAATAGCAGTATTGAAAAACGAAACAATAGCAGTGATTGGTTACGGCGTTCAGGGACCCGGACAATCACTCAACCTGCGCGATAACGGTTTCAACGTTATAGTTGGACAGCGCAAAGGCGGTAAAACCTGGGACAAAGCAATTGCAGACGGATGGGTGCCGGGCGAAACGCTTTTTGAAATAGAAGAAGCAGTTAAACGTGGAACTATCATTCAATATCTGCTGTCAGATGCAGCACAAATTGAAGTATGGGCGCATATCAAACCTTATCTCACAGCAGGCAAGGCGCTGTATTTCTCTCACGGGTTCGGCATCACATACAAAGAACGGACAGGCATCGTTCCTCCTGCCGACATTGACGTAATTATGGTTGCACCGAAAGGTTCAGGCACTTCGCTACGTCGCCTCTTTCTCGAAGGGCGCGGACTCAATTCGAGTTATGCAATTTTTCAAGACGCGACAGGCAAAGCGTTTGAACGCACCGTTGCACTTGGTATTGGCGTTGGCTCCGGATATCTGTTTGAAACTGATTTTAAGCGTGAGGTTTATTCTGATTTGACAGGCGAGCGCGGTACGCTGATGGGCGCTATTCAAGGTATATTACTTGCTCAATATGAAGTGCTTCGCGAAAACGGACATACTCCTTCGGAAGCGTTCAACGAAACAGTTGAAGAACTTACACAGTCGCTAATGCTGCTCTTTGCGGAAAAAGGTATGGACTGGATGTACGCCAACTGTTCAACTACCGCTCAACGCGGTGCTTTGGACTGGATGACACCGTTCCACGATGCAACAAAACCTGTTTTTGAAAAACTCTACAAAGAAGTTGCAACAGGCAATGAGGCTCAACGCTCAATTGATTCCAACAGCAAAGCGGACTATCGTGAAGGTTTGGAACGTGAACTCAAAGCATTACGTGAGAGCGAAATGTGGCAAACGGGCGCAACAGTCAGAAAACTTCGCCCTGAAAATAAATGAAATAAAAATATATATATTATATGATAATCGGACTTCCAAAAGAAATAAAAAATAATGAAAATCGTGTCGCTTTGACGCCAGGCGGAGCGAAAGAACTGACACGGCGCGGACATACATTGTTTGTGCAGCGTGGCGCAGGCGAAAACAGTGGATTGACAGACGACAAATATATTTCTGCCGGTGCCGTCATTCTGCCATCTATCGAAGATGTTTATGCTCGCGCCGAGATGATTGTAAAAGTAAAAGAGCCTGTTGAGCCTGAATATGCACTCGTCAGGAACAGTCAAACGCTTTTCACATATTTCCATTTTGCATCGGAAGAAAAACTGTTGAAAGCGATGCTTGTCAGCGGAGCAACCTGTATTGCATACGAAACAGTCGAGAATCACGGAACTCTGCCGTTGCTTGTACCAATGAGCGAAGTAGCGGGTCGAATGTCGATTCAGGAAGGCGCTAAATATCTCGAAAAGCCGCAGGGAGGAAAAGGTATTCTGCTCGGCGGAGTGCCGGGAGTGAAACCTGCAAAGGTATTGATTTTAGGTGGCGGAGTAGTAGGATACAATGCTGCTGTGGTCGCCGCAGGATACGGCGCAGATGTTACCGTCGCCGACACTTCACTGCAACGCCTGCGATATCTTGCCGATGTGTTGCCTGCTAACGTGAAAACACTTTATTCGTCAACACATAATATTGAACAGGAATTGCCTTATACAGATTTGGTAATTGGCGCTGTGCTTGTGGCAGGCGCTAAAGCTCCACATCTCATTACGCGCGATATGCTGAAATTGCTGCAAAAAGGCAGTGTGCTTGTTGATGTGGCAATCGACCAGGGTGGATGCTTCGAAACTTCCTATCCGACAACACATACCGAGCCTGTTTATGCAGTCGATGGCGTGATTCATTATTGCGTTGCGAACATACCGGGCGCTGTGGCGCAAACTTCAACACTTGCACTAACTAACGCTACCTTGCCATACGTTATTCAAATTGCGGAACATGGTTGGCGAAAAGCTGTTCTCTCTGATGCAGGATTTAAGAAAGGTGTAAATATAGTTGCAGGAAAAATTACCTGTCCCGCCGTAGCGGAAACTTTCGGATTAGAAAGTGTCACAATATAAAAAATCGTAGATCTCTGCCGACTGTGTTAATGCAACCTTTCCTGCATCGGCGTCCTGTATACCCCTGACTTCGGCGCCAGTCTGTTTGCGCCCGCAGGCGGTTGTCACGGTGACGGTAGGTTAGGCGGTTTCGGTAACACCGGCTGTATTGGAGTAGTTATTCCGCCTGTCCGGGTGGCGTTGGGGCTTGGAATTCGCCATCGATTACGCCCGCCAGTCCCGGTACGCTCGGAGCGCAGGCTTTACAGTGTGCTGTGTAAGAGAATAAAGACAGTTCCTAAGTTAATATAGTAGAGGCGCATTGTTATGCGTCTTTACGTTTTTATACAGACATATAAAAATAATATGGAATTTTAAAAATTATATGTACTTTTGCAAACCCGCCTCAAAAAAAGCACCCCAAAGAAAAATAAGGTAATCCAATAGAAATCAGCAAATTTGTCTTCTGTTGCCGATTATCTAAAATGCCGTTTTCGGCATAAAAAAGCAAACGTTCCGTTTCTTATTCGTTATCCATTTGGAACGGCGCAAAATCCGGCAAAACGATGTCATTCATTGGCTTGTTATAGCATTGGTTGTCTGCGTTTTATGTTGTTCAAATAACTCACAAAACAAGTAATTTTACAAACTTAAAAAATGTGAGTTTATGAACACAGATTTAAAGGTATCGTTTTACCTGAAACGAGAAAAAAAAGAACAAAAAAGAGTTGCCGATGAAAATTCGGGTTATCCGGTTGTCGGAAAAATCATTATCGGCAAGAGCATTGCCCAATTCAGTTCCAAACTGAAAGTTGAAGAAAGGTTCTGGAATGTCAAGTCCGGTAGGGCTATTGGCAAAAGTAAGATTGCAACAGAGTTGAACAGGGAATTGAATAAAATCAACCTTTCAATTCATTTCCATTATTCTGAAATCCTCAAACGCACCGGAAAAGTTTCAGCGTTAGAAGTCAAAAATGCCTTTCAAGGCATCGCAAGCACACAGAAAACTTTGCTTGTCCTGTTTGATGAAATCATGCAGGAGTTTCAGTTGCGCATCGGCATTGACCGTAAACAGTCGAGTTATCTGCAATATGTCAATACTCGCAAGCATTTACAACGCTTTCTAAAAGAGAAATATAATGTTAAGGATATTCCACTTTCACAGTTGAATCTACCGTTTATTGAAGATTTCATTTCTACTTGCGGGTGGAAAGGAAACTGAAACCCGCTTCAGTTAATGGAGTTATTGTTCAACTCTTATCCGCAGCACGAAAGACATTACACAAGAATTTAATCAGCCACCCGCCGTTTTTCGGTTATAAACTGACACGCCCGGAGTTTAGCATCAGGTCATTGAATTCAGACGAATTTGAACGGCTTATCTCTACCCCGATTGAATCCCCAAGTTTAAATTTTGTCCGCGATATGTTTATGTTTGCCTCGTTTATAGGCATATCCTAATATTGACTTGAAAAATTTAACATGGAAAGAGATTATAACAGAAGAAGACGGCAGTCTATGGATTTCCAAATCCAAACAAAAGACAGGTATTCCATTTAATGTCAAACTGTTGGATATTCCAATTCAAATTATTGAACGATACAAAGATTTTTCAAAAAACCCAATGGTATTTAATGTCTGTTGCCAAGTGAAAACCAACAAATTGCTGAAAGAAATAGCAAAACTTTGCGGGATAGCCAAAGCGCTTTCCTTCCATGTGATCTGCCATACATTCGCATCGCAAGTCTGCTTATCACAAGGTGTTCCAATCGAAAGCGTGTCAAAAATGCTCGGTCATACGGACATTGCAACGACACAGCGTTACGCCCATGTAAACAGGGACAAAATCAGCAATGATATGAAAGTGTTATCTGTCCGGATTTCGGACAAATATGTTTTTGCTAATTAATTAGCAATTAATATAAAAATCAAAGTTATGCAAATAAATAGAAGTACATTCAGCATCCTGTTTTACATCAATACAAGTAAAACAAAAAAATCGGGCAAATGTCCGATACTTGGGCGAATAAGTATTGACGGCGAAAATACGGCTTTCAGTACTGGATTGGAAATTACGCCTTCCGATTGGAATGTAGGTTCAGGAAAGGTTGTCAGTAAATCAAGTGAAAGCCTAATTGTCAATAGACAAATAGAGAACTACAAAATGGAAGTAGGAAAGCATTACCGCAATATGCTTGAAAACAAGGGCTATGTTACTGCCGAGATGCTTAAAAACGCACTTCGGGGAATAGGAACATATCAAAATACTGTTATGCAAGAGTTTTCTAACTTTTTGGAAGAGAAGAAAAAAGAGATTGGAATAAAAAACGCAGAAAACACTTATATTCAATACTGTAAAGGCTACCAACATTTTAAAAACTTCCTGAAAGAGAAATTGGGAGTAGATGATATTCCGTTTGGAAAAGTGAATATTGCCCTGATTGAAGACTATGCTTATTATCTGAAAGTGGATTTGAAATTGTCGGCATGGTCTGTACATTCGTTTATTGCGCCATTACGAACAACCGTCAAAATCGGTGGACTAAACAGTAATGCCATATTACCCTATATTGATTTTGACCTCATAAAAAACAATTCGAAAATTATTGTTGGGTACAGTGATGTTACAGCATTACTTTTGCCGATTTTTCTACAAAGTAACTTAGTCACATTTTACGGTACTGCTTTTTTTTCTGAATGGGGTGAATTTCCGTATCCCTTTGAAGAAACTGTATTATCGTTTGAAAAATGCACATTTAATAATATGCCCTATGGTGAAATTGAGCGTTTTTCTTTTTGGACAGATGAATTTTTAGATTGAGTAAAGGGCAATGATTGTGTTCCTCGAAAATTAAAATCTAATACCGATTGGAAAATATTAAAATCAGGTATTGCCGACGGAATTTTGTTTGGCGGAAATGTTAATATATAAATCTACTGTGCAGAACGCCATACTTTAATTTTCCGTCTGAAGATTTTATTTTCTTTTTTGAAATCACACACCTGAAAATTGCTGAAATAGACAATACTGTTGAACAGTTAATTCAAAACGGTTTAACAAAAAATATGAAAGGCGTATTATTTAG
>JAIRYM010000079.1 GCA_031267615.1 Dysgonamonadaceae bacterium | reverse complement strand
GCGTGTACACGAGTACGTGTTGTGTTGTGTTGTGTTGTGTTGTGTTGTGTTGTGTTGTGTTGTGTTGTGTTGTGTTGTGTTGTGTTGTGTTGTGTTGTGTTGTGTTGTGTTGTGTTGTATAAAAAATTATTTGATAATGCAAAATAATTTGCATTAAAAAATGTGTCAGTACTGTATTGTTTTCTCAGTTTCATTGTGCAAAGGTAATAATATTTTTTATAAACAAATGTTTTCTAAAAAAAAAACGAAAAATATTTCAGGCTCCAGATTCAATTGTTTTTTTTGCTTCCAAATAGCTTGGCGCTCGAAAAAGAGTTGTTTTTTTGCTCCCAAACAGTTTGGCGCTCGAGAAAGATTCTTTTTTCTGCTCCCAACGGCTTTGGGGCTCGAGATTGTATCTAATTTCGGCTCCCGGATGTAAAAAAATGTGAAAAAAATTAGAATTTACCGGACAGACGGTTTATTAACCGTTCTATTGGTATTTGTTTGTATTTTTGCGGAATTGTGGTGTCTAATTCAAATTCTTTATTTGTTTCGGATTTCAGTATGCGAATAACTGTATGTATTCCGTCTTTTTCAAAAGGAATTGTTTGTTGAGTAGTTAACAATTTCTGCAAGTCAGCAAAATCGAGTTCGGAATGAATCAAAAATTTCAGTTTGTCGAGTGGCTCTGAAACGAAAATTTTATTTATTCTGTCGATAAAAGTAAATCCGTCCGGCGTTACAGTGATTCGGACGGCTTCTGTATTGATGATCGGAATTCTGATTGAAATCTGCACCGCATTGTCTTTGATTATCTGTAACTGTCCTTTGACAGTATTTTTAGGCGCGTTTTCTTTAGTTTGATATTCAAGTTCAACCGGCGCAGAGAAAGTTTTATAATCCGTCAGCGCATTTGTTTCTTTACTTGATCGGCAGGCGACAGCAAACAGTAAGACTGTTTGCAGCAGCAGTAAATATCTGTATTTATTCAGCAGGAGTTTCATAATAAGTTTTGTTTGTAATTTTATGTTTAAGAATTTCTGTGTCTGTTTCATTGTTTTTCTGTTTTAAAGCCAGAGCCTTTTCCCACTGACTTACAGCCAGCGCCGTATTTCCAAGCATGAAAAGTATATCGCCATAATGGTCGAGAATGTCTGAATTTTTATCTCCTCCATTCGATATTGCGTTTTCGACATACAGTTTTGCTTTGAAATATTGCTCTTTGCAGAAAAACACCCACGCATAAGTGTCAAGATAAGTGCTGTTAGTTGGCTGTGCACCAACACATCGTCCGCTCATACGTTCCGCTCTGTCGAGATCTTTTCTGTCGGCAGTAAGAAAATATGCATAATTATTCAGTACAAATATGTTGTTCCCGTCGTATTCTAATGCTTTGTCGAAATATTCATACGCTTTGACTTTCTCGCCTTTCTGATAATAAATGTTGCCAATTTGTCCATATACTGCGGAAAATGTCGTGTTATTTTCCGGAGGAATATGTTTCAATCCCTGCAAGAGTATATCAAGTGCCTTGTCGTAATCTTCTTTTTCGATAAATAAATCGCCTGTCATGAGCATATATACATAAAGCAGTGCGTTCGTACCTATATTGTTTTCGAGTGCATTGATAGCGTCTGAAGCCTTATCTGCATTTTTTTGTTTGATATACAATTCGGTAAGGTTTAGCCAAAATTCGTTTTTGTCAGGAAAGGCTGCTGACAGTTCTTCGTAAAGCGCGACAGATTCATCGATATTGTCAAGATCTCGATTCGATTCAGCGAGCAGAATTTTGTATTCTTTGGTGTCGGGACTGTATTTAACGGCTTTTTGCAGTGCGTTGATAGCCAGATAACTTTTTCCTTGGGAAAGATAAAATTTCGAAAGTTCATACAATACGGCAGACGATGTAGAGTCAATCAAAAAAGCGTTATACATAGAATCAAAAGCTTCACTGTATTTTCCAGTTTCTTTTAGTCTTAATGCTTCAAGGAAAAGACTGTCTGCTTTTTGTCGTGTCTGGTAATCCGAATCCTGCGGCGATGACGAAGCGGTAGCGTTATAAAACGATATAAAAAGACAAATGAGGATTTGCTTCATATTATTTTTTTCCTGTATGTCCGAAACCGCCTTCACCACGTTCCGTTTCGCTGAGAGTGCCGGCTTCTTCCCATTCAATGCGCTCGTGTCGTTCAACAACCATCTGACAAATCCTTTCTCCGTCATTGATGACAAACGGCGTATCTGAAAGATTAATCATAATCACCTTGATTTCGCCGCGATAATCGGCGTCGATAGTTCCTGGCGTGTTTACAAGCGAAATGCCGTGCTTGATTGCAAGTCCACTACGAGGGCGAATCTGCGCTTCAAAACCATTTGGCAGTTCGATGAAAAGCCCTGTCGGGACGAGCGCTCGCTGCAAAGGATTTAGCGTAACCGGTTTTTCGAGATTAGCCCTGATGTCCATTCCTGCCGAACTTTGCGTTTCGTATGCCGGCAACAGATGATGTGATTTGTTTATGATTTTTACTTTCACTTTTACGTTCATTTTTTGTTGCGTTCTCTTTCAATTTTTCTCTTTATCAAATCTAATTCTTTTTCTGTCAGGGTAAGAGCGTCGTTTGCTTCTTCAAATATTTCTTCTATTCTATAAATTGCGTATTTGGTTATTCTTTGAGAAGCCCTTTTGTAGAAAGTCAGAGAATAATCTTTATTAAGGAAGATCTGCTCAGCAGTATATACAGGAAAGAGTATCGAATCGCTTTTAGTATAATTCATAATATTATTAGGATTTTCATCCCACTCTTTCTGCTTTTCAAAAGATTCCTTCTCCATAAATTTGATGTCGCGTACTTTTGCCAAACACAGGCCGTCGTTAAATTCTAACGACAGGATATAATTCATATACATTGCAAAAGTTTGCATTATATGCTGATTAATTACTATATAATCAGTAATATTGCATACAATCTTGTTCGGCTCGTTTATCAAAACATTGCCTTCAACAGGTTGCAGATCGTTGTTAATGTAAGAATAAAGTTTGTCGTGAATATCTTTTTGTCCGACATTTGTTTTGATATATTCTTTGAACACAATTTTTCCGTTAACAAGCGGAATACTGTCAATTGCGCAAATCGACATCTGATTTGAGGTAAACAAGACCATCAAAACAACAACTGAAATAATTGATTTTCTACTCATAATTTTTTATGTTTTAAAAGAATATTCAAAATTAGAAAATAATTTTGATATTTGAATAATACTCATAATGATTTAATTGTTTCTGATTCTTTTTTCGTTCTTTTTAATAAAATCTTTCCAACTTGTATATGCCTTTTCCTGCTGCGGACGGTTGCTTTGGTAGAAATGGCAGAGGGCGGCGGCAAGTCCGTCTGTAGCGTCGAACATTCCAGGCATTTTGTCGTCTGATATTTTAAGAATTTTCTGTAACAACGCTGCAACCTGCTCTTTCGGTGCGCGTCCGTTGCCCGTGATAGACATTTTTATTTTCAGCGGGGCATATTCAAATATTGGAATATCGCGAGAAAGCGCTGCCGCCATTGCAACGCCTTGTGCGCGTCCGAGTTTGAGCATACTTTGTACGTTTTTTCCGAAAAACGGTGATTCTATCGCAAGTTCATCGGGCAAAAATTCATCAATCAGGCTGATAATCCGTTCAAAAATCCTTCGTAGTCGCATATAATGGTCGTCTGTTTTTTTTAGTTCAAGCATGCCCATAACCATTAAAGACGGTTTGTTATCCGTTATTTTCAGTAACCCATAACCCATAACGTTAGTCCCGGGGTCAACGCCAAGAATAATTTTGTCTTTAATCATTTTGTCTTTTGACAGCCATACATTTTTAATTTAATCTCAATTCAAATTCCTGTACCAAATTCCTCAATGCAGGATTTTGTTCAGACATATAATTAAATTTTTCTTTTGGAGTATAAAGAGATTCTTTCGATTCTTCTTCCTTGATTTTCAATGAAATGGAAATACTGTCATTTTTCAGAAAAGATACAAAAAAAGTCTTTAATTCAGTTATTTTTTTTTGAAAAACATTTCCCTGCCCGAGGTTGAGCGCTTCTATTTCTATAACGTACTCATCTTTTAATAAGGGATTTATATATTGCATCGCACTTTTGAGATATGCATCGGTGGACCCTGCCGCAAATTCTCGCCATGCTTTTTGTAAAGTTTCTTGATTAAAAGATTGATTTTGCAGTGGTTTTGATGCTGTTTCAACAGCAGGCATTTCTTGTTTTTTCGAGACGGTTGCGGAATTGATGCTGATTCGTGCAAATGTTTTATCTGGTTGTTGTGATTGAGGTGTAACAGCAGTAGTTTTAACAATATTTGGGGCTGGTTTCAGCGGCTGTTCCGTTACCGAGAGCGGTTCAATTACAATTTTTTTTTTCTCCTCGCTATCGCTGGAAGATAAATTAAGTTGGCAAAGCCGTATCAGTAGTAGTTCTATTGCAAACCGTTTGTTTCTGTTCAGGCGATAACTCAAATCGATTTCGTTTGTTATTTCCATAGCTTTGTATAGAAACGCCTGTGGGCATTGTTTTGCAAGTGTAAGGTATTTTTCTTTCACTGCTTCGCTCAATTCAAAAAGGACAATCGTTTGTGGGTCGCGACAGACAAGCAAGTCGCGGAAAAATAGCGACAGCCCTGAAAGAATTTGTTGTCCATCAAAACCATTACTTAATATCTCATTTAATAACATCATATTAGCAGGAACATCATTTCTCAGTATAGCTTCTGTTATCTTGAAATAGTAGTCATAATCGAGAACATTTAAGTTTTCGATTACTGTTTTGTAAGTAACGTTTCCTTGTGAGAAACTTACCACCTGGTCAAAAATCGAAAGGGCATCGCGCATACCGCCATCTGCTTTTTGAGCAATCACATTGAGTGCTTCATTTTCAAATGAAACTTTTTCTTGTGTTGCCACGTATGCAAGATAACCGCTTATATCGTTTAGGCTTATGCGTGAAAAATCGTAAATTTGGCATCGTGATAGTATTGTTGGCAGGATTTTATGTTTTTCTGTTGTAGCGAGAATAAAAATAGCGTGTTTAGGCGGCTCTTCAAGCGTTTTGAGAAAAGCGTTGAACGCTGCCGGCGAAAGCATGTGAACCTCGTCAATTATATAAACTTTGTATTTGCCAAGTTGAGGCATAATGCGCACCTGTTCTGTAAGTGAGCGAATATCATCAACTGAGTTGTTCGATGCCGCATCAAGTTCATGAATATTTAGCGAGCGATTTTCATTGAATGATCGGCACGATTCACATTCGTTACACGCCTCGCCTTCGGCAGTAGGATTGAAACAGTTTATAGTCTTTGCAAATATACGGGCACAAGTTGTTTTGCCCACACCACGCGGACCGCAAAACAGATAAGCGTGTGCAAGTTTTTGGTTCAATATCGCATTTTTTAGCGTGGTAGTAAGCGACTTTTGTCCTATTACCGAGTGAAAGGTTGATGGGCGATATTTTCGAGCCGATACTATGTAATTGTCCATTGAATTTTTATTGAGCCACAAAAATAATGAAAATTTTATTGATACTCAAAATTATTAAGTATTTTTGCAAAAAATATTAGCAAATTTATTTTGTATGAAAAACATTTTTCTGTTTACATTGTGCTTATTTACACTCTTTTGCTTTGCATTTCAAGAACAGGCAACAGCGAAAGAATCACTGATTTACAAGATTGATATTCAAACAGATATTAGTCCAACTTCGCGTATTTTTTTGAATAAAGGCTTGCAGGAAGCCCAAAAATTGAATGTTGATGCTGTATTGTTGCATCTCAACACTTATGGAGGTACCGTTGTTGATGCAGATTCAATGCGCTCGGTAATCCTGTACAGTCCGATTCCTGTATATGCTTTCATTGATAATAATGCCGCGTCAGCAGGGGCTTTGATTGCTATTGCCTGTAAGAAAATATATATGCGGCGTGGTGCCAATATTGGTGCGGCAACGGTAGTAAACGGGCAATCAGGCGAAGCTATGCCAGACAAATATCAGTCGTATATGCGTTCTATTATTCGTTCTACGGCAGAATCACACGGAAAACAAGCGATAATTAACAACAAAGATACTGTTTATCAATGGATTCGTAATCCACAGATTGCCGAAGCAATGGTTGATGAAAGTATTTATATTCCCAATGTGATAGATTCAGGTAAAGTGCTGACACTTACGGCACAAGAGGCTGTAAAATTTGGTTTTTGCGACGGCATTGTCGAAACTGTAGATGAAGTTATACACGATTTGGATTACAATGAATATCGTTTAGAAGAATATCGCCCCACTTTTGCTGACAAACTGAAAGGGTTTTTGATGAATCCTGCATTGCAGGCGATTTTTATAATGATTATCGTTGCAGGTATCTATTTTGAACTGCAAACGCCCGGCATAGGTTTCCCTACTCTTGCAGCAATAGTGGCAGCACTTTTATACTTTACTCCTTTATACATAGACGGTTTAGTGCAAAATTGGGAACTCATTGTCTTTATTCTCGGAATTATACTGATTTTTCTTGAAATATTTGTTTTTCCCGGATTTGGTATATCGGGTATGCTTGGAATCGTCTTTATATCAGGCGGACTGCTCTTTGCGCTTCTCAACAATGATTACTTTACTTTTAAGGACATTCAGATATCTGAGGTTTCACGCTCTTTTTTGACAGTCGTATCGGGTATTGTACTTGCTGTGATTGCTATTATATGGCTGTCGTCTCGTATAGGAGAGAAAGGATTGTTTCGCAAAGTTGCTCTGCTCGCTGACTTGGAAGGTGCATGCAGTGTTGATGCAAAAGATGCTGAATTGACAGGGAAAACAGGTATTACAGCGACAGTGCTTCGTCCTGCTGGTAAAGTGGTTATTGATAATGAATTATATGATGCCGTTTCAAATATTGGCTTTATTGAAAATGGGGTTTCAATCAGAGTTGTAAAGTTCGAAAATATGCAATTGTATATAGAACTTGCTGAATAAAAAATTGTTTTAAAATAACCCTATTCTTGACGATATTTCTTTTTTTGAGGAGCTATGAAAAAAACGCAAAAATAATGGCTGTCTTCTAAAAACAGCCATTATTTTTTTAGAGAATAAAACCGGTATGTTTATTGTGGTTTTATGTTAAGTCTTGCGTTTTTATGTACTTCAAAATAACTGTTGATAACAGTTCTGCCGGTGGCACGCAATTCCAACTGTGCAGGTCCCTTAACAAACACGTTACCGGCACGAATATCGCCGCAGGAATTGACGGTTGTGTCATTATTAAATGTTCCAGAAACTCTGCGCGGATATGTGCAGGCTGATTGTACGGCGGCGTAGGCATTTACCAAACCATAACCCATTTCGTTGTT
>JAIRYM010000074.1 GCA_031267615.1 Dysgonamonadaceae bacterium | reverse complement strand
GTAATCTCTTCATACAATTTTTTGTGGTGAACAATCAGGTATTCTTCGCCGTTCAAATGTGAATATTTTTGTGCTATTTTCATAATGTATTATTTGTTATTTTGAGTTGCATCCATTCCATCGGTATTTGGGAAATTTTCTCTTTACCGGTCGGCTGAAATATTTCTTTCGTCATGGGACGGAATTTGAGAGTTCCTTCCTTAAAACTTTTGATTCTTTGATTGGCTATCTCGCAATAGGCTTCCTCTTTTTCAATACCGGTTGCATTCCGGTTGTTTTTAATCGCGCCCAACACGGTAGAACCAACTCCTGCAAACGGGTCTATTACCCAGCTGTTTTCATCGGTAAGGGCTAAAACGCAACGTTCTACAAGTTCTATGGGGAATTGGCAGGGATGTTCCGTTTTTTCAGGATGATTTGATTTGACATTGGGGATATCCCATAAGGCGCTATCCCAGTCCTGTTCAAGTATTTCCCAGATATCGCCCGGATTTTTCCCTAACGGATTTCCTGAAATCTGCCCTTTTTTGGGTCCTTTGAAATACCTTTTACCCGGATATTTGGAAGGTACTCTGACATTGTCAAGATTAAAAATGTAATTATCCGTTTTACTGAACCATAAAATGGTTTCATAACGACCGCTGAAACGGTTACTTGCATGCAGTCCATGCCCGAAATGCCAGATAATCCGGTTTCGCAGCTTCAGTCCATACCGTTTGAAAATCTGATAATAGTAAATGTCAAGTGGAAATACCTCCCCCTTATCGACAAAGTTTCCTACTTGCCAGCAAAGATTTCCTCTGTCGGAAAGCGTTCTGACAAGTTCCGAGATTATATCTTCCTGCGTTTCAAGATATTTTTCGATGCTCGTTTTCGTTTCGTATGATTTACCGACATTATACGGCGGAGAAGTTAAGACAAGGTCGAATTTATTGTCTTCCATTCTTTTGAGAGCCGACAAACAGTCTTCGTTTTGTATTTCAATATGAAGACCGTGACTAACGTATTCAAATAAAGATTCTTTTACTTGCATATATATTAATTTTTTTGGCAAAGGTACATCTTTTTACCGAATAAAATAAAATACGAATCTCTTTAAGTCCGGAAACGGGAAGCCTCAGCATTGAAGGCATCATCTCCCCCGCGCAGGTTACGGTAATCAATACCGGCGGGCAAACCGATTGCAGAAAACCGTCGCTAACGGCGAAACCATTTCGTCCGCTCATCTCCCTCCGGGAGTTTATCTAATCAGTGTGAATGGAAAAACAATGAAAATCATCAAATGAACCGTATAGATGCAATATATTGCGTCTATATAATGTCCAATTACGAATTATAATCCGGAACGGATTAAATATAGGTAGCCCGATGTGAAACGTCGTGGAAAGAATGTAACCACATAGCTGAAGTGGCGAAGCCCCGAAATATTTTTGGTCAGCCGTTAATTGTTAATTGCAGTAGCGCGCTGTACAATATATATAATGTTTCTGTTGCGGAAGGTTATTTTTTCTTTCTGATATCACCCGATCCGGTTACTCTGGTATCTGTTTCCGACGGGTTGCCTGTGTATTGGATATTTCCGGAGCCGGTTACTCTTGCCGTCAATTTATTTTTCACGCAGACAAGCGCATCGCCCGATCCGCTTATCCGGCAGTCCATATCCTGGACGGGAAAGGCGGAAGCATCAATGTCTCCCGAGCCACTTATTGAGCAGGAAGCCTCGCCGCCCGTTCCCTTCAACGTTATCTCTCCCGATCCGCTGATTGAGATCTGCATTTTTTCGCATGATAAAGCGTCCGACATTACAGTGCCGGAACCGGTAATGTAAATGCCCATATCGTCTGACTTAACTTCGTCTTTCAGATGTATTTCGCCGGAACCGGCGATTTTTGCTTCGCTCATGCGAGTGGAACCGGTGTGGACGGTCAGCCGCGAAGGACTGATATTTGTATTGTCCCTGCATTTGATTTCCAGGCTGTTCCCTGTCGCTTTTATTTCCAGCAGCGGCAAGATGTTTTCGTCCGCCGTGATTTTCAGATACGGCGCTTTATCCTGCGTTTGCCGGTAAACCAGATCGCCGGGAACGGAGAAATATATTTTCGTGTAGTCCGAAACATTAATTTCTTCGCTGATAATGTTTCTGTTGCCTCTTACTGTATCCGATATCATACAGGAGTGTGTGGTGAAAATGAATGTCATTGATAAGATGTTTATTAAATGTTTTTTAATTTTCATGATAAATGTGTTTTTAAATATTTATATTTCCTTGTTTCTGTCCGTAAAGGTAATATGTTTTTTTTTATATTTAGATAAATACCCTATTTACGGTATTGTTTTCGGAAAAAACATCAAGTACCTTTGTCCTCTGAAATTAATGATTAATATATGTATAAAATAAACTGTGTAATATTTGCTCTGACGGCGCTGATTTCAACTGACGCGGGAGCACGGGAATTTTCCGGAAAGGTTTTTTCCATAGAAAACGATAAAAAAACGCCGGTCGTCGGCGCAACCGTTTATGCCGGCAAAAACAGCACGGCGACAGATGCCGGCGGGTATTTTAATCTCGACTTTAACGAGGGCGACGGACGGTGGATATATGCTTCGTTTACAGGATATACTACCGACAGCCTGCCGGTTACGGAAACTGTGCGCGAATTGGAGTTTATTCTCAAAGAAGGAGTAAAACTCGACGAAGTTCTGGTTGAAACGAATCAGAAAGGGATCAACTTTAACCGTCTGGATGTCGGGCGTATTGAGAGGATTACCAAAACGGGACTCGTTAAGATGGCGTGCTGCAACCTGTCGGAAAGTTTTGAGAACAGCGCAACGGTAACAGTCGGATTCACGGACGCCGTTTCTGGAACTAAACAGATTCAGCTGCTTGGATTGCCCGGTCTTTACAGTCAGCTGCTTAACGAAAACATACCTGTCTGGCGTGGACTGCTCTCGTCGTTCGGCTGGAGCTATGTGCCCGGCTCGTGGATGGAGTCGATTCAGGTATCGAAAGGCGCTTCATCTGTCGTGAACGGCTATGAGTCCGTTACCGGACAGATCAACGCCGAAATAAAGAAGCCGAACTACACGGAGCCGCTGTTTATAAACCTTTATGCCGACCAGCTCGGACGTTACGAAGGCAACATCACCACTGCAAGCGAAATATCTAAAGAACTCTATCACGGTACTGAGGTTCATTTTTCGACTGAAACCGGCGGCGTTGCGGGCGATAAATATCACGACCGCAATGAAGACGGGTTTCTTGATATGCCTCACTCGAAACTCGTGAATGTATATGACCGCTGGTTCTATTTGAGCGAATCGGGAATACAGTCCCGCACAGGATTCCGCTATCTTTATGACAGCCGCGATGCAGGGCAGGGAGAACATGCGCATCAAGCCGACAGTAACGGCTCCGGCACGGCAGGGCAGGATGAACATTCGCATCTCGCCGACAATTCCGGTACGCACGAACTCTACACCACAACAATCAACAACCGCTCTTTCGGCGTCGAAAACAAAACCGGCATCACGACCGACGATCTCGGCAACAGCATCGGCATCATATCTTCGTTCAACCATTCGTCGGAAGACCTGGTTTATGGTCGCAAGACATTTAACGGACAGCAAAATTCATTCTACAGCAATATTCTGTATTCCAATACCTCAAATCCTGTTCACCGGTACACGCTCGGCGCAAGTTTCGCTTTCGACGCATATCGCACCTGGTATGAAGACCGGTTGGAGAGCCCGTGGTTAGAAACGTTGCCTGAAATTCAAACTCCCCGCACTGATTTTGACCGTAACGAAGCAATACCCGGCGCTTTTGCGGAATACACGTTCGCTCCCGACAACAAATTCACTTTCGTCGCCGGTCTGCGCGAAGACTGGAACTCACGTTTCGGCTGGCTGTTTACTCCCCGCGCCAGTGCGCGTTACAGTCCGATAACAGAACTCGTATTCCGAGCTTCGGCAGGACGCGGCTACCGTTCTCCAAACGCCATCGCCGACAATATCGGACTGCTCGCATCGTCTCGCCGTTTCGAGGTTGACGGAATAAACAGTCTTGACATCGAGCGCGCCTGGAATTATGGCGGCAACATCACAGGCTATATCCCTGTCTGGGACGAAAGAACGCTTATTGTCAGCATCGACTATTTCCATACGGACTTCGACAATCAGGCGATCATTGACATAGAACGCAACTCCCGCAATGTATTTTTCTACAACCTGCAGGGGAAATCTTACGCCGACGCAGTTCAGGCTGATCTCTCGTTCACGCCCTTTGACGGATTCGATGTTTTTGCAGCCTTCCGCTACAATCGCGCCGACGTAACCTACACATCCCCGGACGGCGTTAATTATACTTTTGAACGTCCGCTGATGTCTCGTTATCGTGGACTTTTGAACCTTGCCTATGCCACCGGACGTCGGGCGTGGGTGTTCGACTTCACGGCGCAGGTCAATGGACCGTCGCGCCTTCCGGGTCTTAACGGCTACGAATCGGAGAATAAATATTCACAGTCATTTCCCGTCTATTTCGGACAGGTCACAAAAAACTCCAAACGGTTTGACGTCTATATCGGCTCGGAAAATCTTCTTGATTTTCGACAAAAAAACCCTGTAAGAAACTGGCAGGAACCTTTCGGGCAGGATTTTGATGCCTTCTCAAATGTTTGGGGACCGATTGTTGGACGAAAAATTTATGCAGGCATAAGGTGGCGCATCGGGAAACTGCCATAATGTTATTATCAACCGTTATAAAATAAAAATTATAAAATTAAAATATATGAAAACCGTAAAATTATTTTTGATTATGCTTGTAGCATTTATGTTTGCAGGCACAACTTTTCAGGCGCAGGATTCAATCAAGCCTGTAGAAAAGAAAGAAGAGGTAAAAAAGACCGACAAAAAGAAAAAAACCGAAGACGTTACCTTTGTCGTCAATATGACCTGTGAGAACTGTAAGGCTCGGATCGAGAAACACATCACGTGGGAAAAAGGAGTCAAAAACCTGAAAGTAAATCTCGACAAGAAGACAGTAGAAATCAGTTATGATCAGAAAAAAACCGACGAGGCGGCTCTTAAAAAAGCAATAGAGGCGCTCGGTTATACCTGCGAAGTTTCAGCGTCGAACTCCGATAAAAATTAAGGATTTCGCTGTTTGATAAAAAAAACAATATCGGTCTACCTGAAGCAGTAGACCGGTATTGTTTTTTCTGTATAAGCAACGCGCAGGACGCTGCAACAACTGAAGCCCGAAAGTTTAACAATACTAATAATTGCTGAATTTACTAGTTTTGAACAGTTTCCCGTTACTGTCGTAAATATTTACTATGTACAATCCTTTGCGCAAGTGTGATAAATTCCATGAAAACTCTTTTGCCTTTGATTTATCGCCCTGTATATAAGTACCGGAGGAGTCGAACAATTTCACAGAGTATCCCTGTGCCAATATTTTAGAGTCGGTTTTGAAATTGATTTTTAGAGTATTTGCAGAAGAACTGAACAGTATATTGCAGCAATTATTACAGTAGCAGTTTAAATCGCAATTGCCGCTGCAGTTGCCGCTGTTTTCAATCCTGAAGATATAACATTCTGTTTGAGTTCCGCACTGTCCATGTGTAAAACTTACAAAGAACACATGCTGTTCGTTTACCCCTGCCGGTGTGAACGTCATATCATTTCCGGATATGTTTTGACTCCACGAATAAGGCAAAACGTCATCAGGCGTCCAGCTGAATATACCCCCATTTGGAAGAGGATCCAAATTGACAGTAACAGGATTGTTGCTCACATAATTTACAGCCGACAATGGATATATAGTGCCGTTTTGTTTATAAGTTCCGCTGAATCCATATACAGTAACTGGGTTTTTAGGAACAGTATAATTTACACCGTTTACATTGACTGTTGCCTGCACCCAGCCGTTGCCTGCGCCAATGGGAACAACCCGGATGCTGTCTCCATAATTAGCCGACAGATGCAGGTTTGAACTGTGAGTCCAACTTACAGTAGTATTTGCAGGTTTGCCTTGAATGGAAAAGTTGGTATAGGAGCAAACTTCAGGTGGACCGGAAATATTAAAGCCATTTTCACTTGTCAAATGACCGTACAGATATGTGGCAGAAGAATTGAAACGTGTATGAGGTTCATTGTTCGGCTGTGTGAAAGCATAATCAAAAGGAGTAGCAAGATTATTTGTCTGAGTCAGCATCGGTTCCCAGTTGCTGACGGCAAGAGCGCTGACGGTCGGCACAAAACAAAACTTGTTTTCGATGACAGAACCGGATATGTTTTCAATAGAACCTCCTGAAATTGTACTTAAAGAATATTGCCCTCCGGGAGCGCCGTCGAGAGGCAACATTGTTGATGTGCTGTTTACGGTTTTCGAGGACAGAGTAATATCAACAGGAATAAGCCAGAACAGTTTTTTGAAAACATACACTTTACCGTAATAAACCTGCGAGGCAGATGTATTAAGCCCGTGTACTGATAACTGAACTCTTAAACTCGCATTGCCGGGGATTGTATTAATAGCGAGTTGTGGATAATTGGTAAGCAGAGAAGATAATGAAATAATGACAGACACCGCATCCTTCCAAGTTCCGAAAGGTATGCTGGTATAAAAATTAAGTATTTCGCTGTTTGGCTGAAAGGTCAAAGATCCGTTATTGCTGCCGTTGGAAATAGCAACATTGATGCATTGCTGGGGAAATCCCAAATAATCATACTGGTTTTGAAAAGTATCATGTACACTGTTATTAAAAGAATAATTGCTGTTGATGGAATATATAAGCATCTGCTGTGCTGCTTTGCTGTTCAGTAAATCAACCGCTTGTTTTATGACTTCTATATTAGTGGGATCAAAAATAGTTATTAAATAAAATAAATCCAGTTTAGTATTCTGTATATGCCTCAGCATTGCCTGAAAACCGACCGGCACATTTGCTCCTTTGTGCGGCGTGTCCATCGAAATATATTTCCACGTATCATGGTCCTGACCTGCGACTTCCATTTGCCGGAGCGCAATCCGCGCCACAAGCCCGCCCATGCTGACGCCGAGAACAACATTTGCGTCGGCGTCGGAGGCTTTCCATGTGTTCACGGAATCAATAACGGCTCTGAATAACTGCGCATTGCGGAAAATATCATCTACGCCGTCTTCGTAGTCCAGATAGATAATATCAAAATGCTCGGCATTGATATTATTTCGTAAATTGGCAACATTGATTGTGCCGAAATCATCATCTGAATAAGAAGTAGCTAGAAAACTTTCTAAATTTATATTATTCATACTGCTTATAATCGAACTTGGATCAAACCCTTCTGCTACAATCAATGGTTTTTTGATTTGACCGGTGTTGTTGTATGAAGAAAACTTGATTTGCACAGTACCTCCCAAATGTTGTGAATTTTTAGCAATAGTTATTTCCATATCCGGTGTTATTTGCGGCGGACTAAGTAAAGCAGATGTTTTAACGTGTATGTTTGTCCGGCTGATATAAGACGTGCCATCGGTGTAAGTCAGTTTAAAATATATGGTTTTTACGCCGCCGGTAGTGAACGTATAACTTACCTCCGTATTCAATGCGGCGGTGATATAGCCCGATTCGTTGTTGAAGTTTATTTGCCGACTCTGAATGGTTTTGCCGGAATTGGTGTACCACAAATTGGATTTGAACACAAACCGAACTGTAGGTTCATCGAAATAAAGGGACTTCGGAGCGACAGCAAACAGTTGTTTGGTCAGGTAAGGCGAAGCCGCTCCAGGTACATCAATTATCTGATTGTTCACCACCTGAACAAGACCAAGATCCAGCGCATCTTCGTTCAGTTGATTATACTTAAATTGCATCATCGCCACCGGCACTGCCGTAGCGTGAGTTGCATTTTTTATCAGTGAAAAAACCGTGGCCGGCGTTGTCAAACTCGCATTATTGTTTATTTTGGAACTGTAAATGCCGGAATAGAGCATTTTCCATGTATCCATATCCACATAGTTGCTGTCGGCAGGCACGCCGTTGAAATATTCCGGCTCTATCAACTGCAAACCATAGTCGCTTAACAGGCCGGTTGTGATTCGGCTTTTGTTTGCGAGCGCAAAGATGGAATCCATTTTGACTGTGTAAGGAGTCTTTTCCTGCGTCAGCGATTCTGCATTTGCCAGAGTAGCAATATTCGCCAGTGAAGTCAGCGAGAGATTAATACTTTTGCTGTTTAGCATAACATTATATGTTGCAACAGCAATTACTGCGATGGACAAAAGTCCGTAAAGGAAATTTTTCTTTTTCATAAGATATATATATTAAAATTGTTAATAAATTTCTAATTTGATATCGAAGCGTCCATTAGATACATTGACGGTAGAATCGCCTGGAACTTCGAATAATGGGTCATAACATTGTCCGATAAATTGGAATGTTCCACTTACAATACGATTGATTGTGTCAAATTTGGAGAGTGTAACTTCTCCAATATTTTTTTCAATAAAATGGAAGCACGGACCATTTTCTGCTGGCTGAAAAAGCCCGGAAAATATTGGCGCCGACTCTCCTTTCCCAATGTGAATATTATTGCTAATATTTAGATTTATACGACCTAACTCTGAGTATGCCTCTACA
Organism: Dysgonamonadaceae bacterium; assembly: GCA_031267615.1. GTDB lineage: Bacteria > Bacteroidota > Bacteroidia > Bacteroidales > Azobacteroidaceae > Azobacteroides. The sequence goes on along the minus strand of JAIRYM010000074.1, from coordinate 230 downwards.
TATAAAACAGTTTCCTTTCTGTTAAATCCGGCATGAATTGTGCCGTGCGTAAAAGGGGCAAATTCCCAGTGAGTTACAAATAATATTGAGTCATTGATATAGCATCCGAACGTGTTCGCTCCTGTCTGTGTTTCTGCGGGAAGCTCTGTCGGGATTTCGTCTTTGTTGAGTTTCAACAAATCGCGAAATAAATCACAGCCGATTAAAGTAGCAATTACTGCGATGGACAA
>JAIRYM010000070.1 GCA_031267615.1 Dysgonamonadaceae bacterium | reverse complement strand
AAAGATGCAAGACCTTGGACAGATACTGCTTTTTATGGCTTCCGTCCGTTGGAAAATCTCTACATGGACTTCCATTTCCTCTGAATTGATACTTTTCTTTTTTCATTTCGACTCTTTTTAGGAGTCAACTTTTTTCAGGGAAAGACTGTCCTGCAATATTTAGCGTCCAGCCTCTTGAATGATACCGTATCTCTAAAAAATCACTATCTTTGCATTATAAACAATAAAAAAAATTTTACATATTGGAACTGAATGATTTAAAATGGCTTATCGCATACACTCTTTTGCTTGCCGCAATTTTCCTGATACCGCAAAAGTCGGCTACTGATGCGTTTTTTCCTCGCGATTTTGAGGAAATAACTGAAAGAGGTGAAATAACGGTGCTGACAGTTGAAGGCGCTGATTCTTATTTTACTTTCAAAAGTAATCCGCGAGGCTATGAATATCAACTTGCTAAAGCATTTGCCGACAGTAATCGACTGCAACTTAATGTTCGCCTCGCTTCGTCAGAAGATGAACTAAAGAAAATGCTGCTCACAGGCGAAGGCGATTTCATTGCCTGCTGTATTTATTATGAAAACAGCGATATAAAGAATCTATCTCCTTGCGGACATAAGGTTACAGACAAGGCAGATTCAACACGTGTGAAATCGTGGGCAGTACGGAAGACTGTGCCGGTGTTTGCAGCGGTTATTGACAAATGGTTTGCCGATACTAACTTGCCGGTTCCATCAAAAAGAGACAGTTTTTTATATGAACACAGTAAACTGCCGGGTGACGAACCGGCGCCACTGATTGGAAACGGACGAATCTCTCCGTATGATTCTCTTTTCAGAAAATACGCCTGTGAAATCGGCTGGGACTGGCGACTGCTCGCTTCAATATCGTTTCAGGAATCGAAATTTCATACTGACCTCACTTCTTCGCTTGGCGCAAGCGGATTGATGGGAATTATACCGCAAACCGCAAAATCGTTCGGACTGTCTGCCGATTCTATTTTCAACCCGGAAGCTAATATCCGCACCGCTACCCGTTTACTTGCGCGAATAAACCGTACGTTTCTCTCTATCAAGGATGCAGAAGAACGGCAAAAATTTGCTATTGCAGCCTATGTCTCAGGAGCAGGGCATATAAATGACGCTCGCGCACTTGCTGAGAAATATGGTAGAAATCCATCGCTGTGGGATGATACGGAAGAATTTCTTAAAAAGTTGAGCGAACCTGAATATTACAATGACGAAGTATGTCTGTTCGGCAATTTCAAAGGGAAACAGACAATTTTCTATCTTGACAGTGTGCTTGAAAGGTGGAAATATTACAAACTTATAATAAAATAAGAACTAATGTATCCTTTTAAATTCAAACCAATTCTTAAAAAAGTCCTTTGGGGAGGAGACAGAATTTGTCGCCTGAAAAATATTACGCCTGTTCAGAACGGCATAGGCGAAAGTTGGGAAGTGTCAGCCGTAACAAATAATATTTCTGTCGTTGACAACGGATCAATGGCTGGTAAATCAATAGATGAACTGATTGATTTGTATGCAGACAAACTGTCAGGAAAGAAAGTATTCGAACGGTTTGGCAAACGTTTTCCTCTGCTCGTTAAATTCATTGACGCACAGAAAGCGCTGTCTATTCAGGTTCATCCCGATGATAATCTTGCACAAAAACGGCATAATGCTTTCGGAAAAACGGAAATGTGGTATGTTATTAAAGCGGAAGCGGGCGCGTATCTTTATTCGGGATTTTCAACGGCAGTCAATCCTGAAACGTATCTTGAAAGTATTGCCGACGGCAGTTTTACCGATTACCTGCAAAAGTTTGAAGTAAAGGCGGGCGACGTATTTTTTCTGCCGGCAGGACGTGTTCACGCCATTGGTGCGGGTTGTCTGATTGCCGAGATTCAGCAGACGTCAGACATTACTTATCGAATTTTCGACTATAACCGCTGCGACGATAACGGTAATTTTCGCGAACTGCATACCGGACTGGCAAAAGATGCGATAGATTATCGTCTTTATTCAAATTATAAAACGAATTATTCGCCGAAGATAAACGAGATACAGACGCTTGTTTCCTGCCGGCATTTCACAACTCAAATCATTGAGGCGGAAGCAGGAAAGATACTGAAACCTGATGCTGTTGATGATTCTTTTTCTATTTATATCTGTACGAAAGGAAGGGCGATTTTAAAGTACAGTAACAACAGCGAAACAATAGAGATACGGCAGGGCGAAACGATGCTTGTTCCCGCAACAGTACATATTGAAACAATTCTCTTTGAAGAACGGGGAAATTTGCTGAGAAGTTTTCTATGAATTCAAACAGTTTATTTAACAACATCATATCGCTGTTTTATCCAAAAGTTTGTGCTGTATGCAAAGAACGGTTAATGGGAAAAGAGGAGTTTCTGTGTCTCCACTGCTTTTCTGATCTGCCGAAAACGAATTATCATCTGATTGCCAGTAATCCTGCGGCAGAACGTTTCTACGGAAAGATTCCGATACAGAAAGCTTGCGCGTATCTGTATTACAACAAGGGCGGAATGGCGCAAAAGATTGTGGAAGAAATCAAATATCACGGTAATCGAAAACTGGGAATATGTTGCGGCGGAATGATCGCAAAAGATTTGATCGACAGTACATTCTTTTCCGAAATTGATCTGCTTGTTCCTGTTCCGTTACATCCGGGGAAAAAAAAGAAACGCGGATTCAATCAGACTGAAATAATTGCAAAAGGCATATCGGAAATCACAAAAATACCGGTAGATACCCGCAATATCCGAAGAACAAGAGCAAACGAATCGCAGACTACAAAAAATATTTTCGAGAGATATCGAAACACGGTTAATCTGTTTGAATTGACAGACAGTCACGCAATGGAAAATAAACATATACTGCTCATTGACGACGTTCTGACTTCGGGTTCTACACTTGAAGCGGTCGCTCGCGCAGTGTTACATGTAAAAGGTCTGAAAGTAAGTATTCTGACGCTTGCCCTGGCATAAAACTAACGCATCTTCAGGGTCGCAATAGTAAGTACGGCAAGAATAATACCGACAAGCCAGAAACGTACTACTATCTTGGATTCGGGAACAGAGGCAAGCGGTTTTTGTATCAGCGCATCAATACCCGAATTGCCGGCTTTCTGAAAATGATGATGAAGAGGCGTCATCTTAAAGATGCGTTTACCTTCGCCAAATTTCTTTTTAGTATATTTGAAATATGAAACCTGCATCAATACCGACAGACTCTCTACCAGAAACACTCCGCAAAGAATCGGAAGCAGCAGTTCTTTATGAATCACTATCGCAAAGACGCCGATGATACCGCCAAGAGTGAGCGACCCCGTATCGCCCATAAAGACCTGCGCAGGATATGCGTTATACCACAGGAATCCGATTGTGGCGCCGATGAAGGCGGCAGCGAAAACGGCAAGTTCTTCCGTGCCGGGAATATACATTATGTTGAGATATGCAGCATATTCAAGATGGCTCGACACGTAGGCGAGTATTCCAAGCGCAACTCCGATTATCGCAGAACTCCCCGCTGCAAGTCCGTCAAGTCCGTCAGTCAGGTTGGCGCCGTTGGATACTGCGGTAACGATGAAGATAGCGACAAAGACGAACAGTATCCACGTTGCGGCTGTGCGCTTTGCTGGCATAAAAGAAACTATGTCGCGATAGTCAAGATTATTGTTTTTAAGGAAAGGAATTGTGGTCTGTGTTGATTTCACTTCCTTGCTGTGAACTACTTCGGTGATTCCATTGTTTCGTGTGATTTCAACGTTTTCGCGCATCACAGCGTTGGGACTTAAATAAAGTGTGAGACCTACAATTAAGCCAAGTCCTACCTGTCCGAAGATCTTGAATTTGCCGCTCAGTCCTTCTTTGTTTTTGCGAAATACTTTTATGTAATCGTCCAGGAATCCGATGCTGCCCATCCAGACTGTTGTTATCAGCATCAGGATGATGTATGTGTTATTTAGTTTTGCGAGTAGCAGTGTCGGGACGAGTATCGAGATGATGATGATGATGCCGCCCATTGTCGGGGTGCCGATTTTTTTTATCTGTCCTTCAAGATCAAGGTTGCGGACTGTTTCTCCTATTTGAAGATGCTGAAGAGTGGCGATGATTTGCCGTCCAGTCCACGTTGCGATGAACAGCGACAGTATCAATGCCGCCGCAGAGCGAAACGAAATGTAGTGAAAAAGACGTGCGGCTGGAAAATCAAGTCCGTTGAGCCAGTCGAAAAGATAGTAAAGCATATTGGTTACAGTTTATGGATTATTATTTATTTATATTGAAACAACTCTGATATTAAGCAACCATGCAAGTTTACGGATTTTTCCGGCAATGTGTCCTGTTCCCACCGCACAGTGATGCGACGGTCCTGCCTTGCTCCAGCCGTCCATAAACCGGCGGACGCCACAGGGGAAGCGATAGCGGCTGTTGGTGTTTCCGATTTGCAGTACCGGTCCGGCAACCGATTCTCCCTCTGCGACGAGGAAATATACGCCGCTCGAATCTTCGCAGACCGAAAGCAGGGTTACCGCTCCGTGCCTTACTGTCATCTGAATGGACAGTCCCTTGCCCGGCTTGCCGTGATAGACGGGTAGCGGAACAAGTTTCACCCGTCCTTCTGCTATCGCGAAATGAGCCGGTCCGTCGTGTCCGAGCAGTACTGCGTCGTCGTTGAAATCCATCGCATAAAATTCGGAAAACGAACCTCCCGCTCCCAGTTCCGCCAATATCTTCATCGCCTGCGCGTTCTTCACTTCACATTCTCCGGCAACAGGAATATTCCGTCCCGTCAGCAGAGTGTTTCCCGCAATGACCGACGTAACGATGTTTTCATATTCATTGCCGCTGCATCCTTCATAATAGTATGCTATAGAGCCGAGACGGTGTTCGGAAACAAGCCTGTCGAGCGCAACCGAGGTAAGTGCGGCACGTTCTATTTCATGTTTCTCACATTCGGGCGACACGTCAAAACTTTCATGGAACTCGCGGATCTTCGATTCCACCTCTTCCTCCGTTGCATTATCCCGACAGCGTTTCAGTTCACACATTTCCAAAAGTTCGATATGTGTTCCGAAAGTTGCGGACTGTTTCGTAAGGTCGGTATATACGTCCAGCATCCCGCAGTAGTAATGTCCAAGCACTCCGAGGCGGTTGTTTTTCATTGCATGTCCCGTCCGCGCCGCTGCCGTCCAGTCTTCAATCTCTTTCCACGCCAGATCATCCTTCAGGTATCCTGTTACGAACTCGCATTTAAGTCCGCTGCGGAGGAACACGCTCGCTATCTCCGGCATTGAGCACGCCTGACAGTGCGCGAGCCAGTATCCCGTCATCCTTCCCCTGTCGTTCATCGAGTTTATATAATCATAATCAATCGCGGGCACCGGTTGTAGATTCAACACCACGACCGGGCATTTAAGCCTCTGCGCAACCGGCAGCACGGTAGAAGACAGGCAGTAGGTCGCCATATAGACAAACACCAGATCAACTTCCTCCCTCGCCAGTATTGACGCCGCTTCGATTGCCTTTTCGGGACAGTCCACCATCCCTGCATCCACAACCTCCACTCCCGTACGCTCCGCGATACCGTCCTTAATTTCCGTCCGGTATCCTTCGAGCAACTCCCTCAGTCCGTCGAACTGCGCCCAGTACGTATCCAGTCCCGTTCCGAATATTCCTGTTTTAAAATTATTCACTGTTTTCATATCTTTAAGTTTTTACGAAGCACAAAGGTACGGAAATAATTGAGAATTGAAATGTAACAGTTTATTAATTTTCAATTCTCAATTTCGCCGGCTACATGGATACCCTCGGATGCGACCAAGGCTGGCTTATCATCTTCGACCGTCGCCCCGAAGTGAAATGGGACGACAAAATCTATATCAAAACAGAAACCGGTGACGGAAAAATTATTACCGTCGCGGGGTGCTAAATCAGTTTTGCGACAAGGAAAAAGTGTGCAAAATTGGCTCTGTCGAAGAAAAAGCGTAAATTTGCGGGCAAAAGAATAATTTCGGTATGGAAATTAAAAAATTAGACAAAGAAACAAGCGACAAAATCAGTTTTATCGCATTTATTGTGCCTGAATTTGCCCGGGCGTACAAAATGAACATGCAGGATGCTTATTTTTATTTGAAAAAGTACGGCGGAATGGACTATTTGAACGAATGTTGGTGGGCATTGCATATTGATAACCCCTTTTGGGCGGTTAGAGACATGTATAAAGTTTGCCGGAGTAATGGAGGTCTGCGATGAAAGTATTTCATGGAAGCGACATTCCAGTGCCTGTTATCGACTTGCAGAAATGCCGGCCAAACAGAGATTTCGGACGAGGTTTTTATGTAACGCAACACCGGTCGCAAGCCGAAGAAATGGCAAAAAGAGTTACAAAATACAGCAAAAAACTTCCTGTTGTAACCGAATATGAATTTGACGAATACGCCTATGAGGACAGCGATTTGAAAGTTCTCCGCTTTGACTCGTATAATGAAGCCTGGTTGAATTTTGTCGTATTAAACCGTAGCGCCGACAAGCGTAAGCAGGCGCACGATTATGATATTGTTGAGGGAAATGTAGCTGATGACAAAATTACCCGGACAATTACCCAATACATGAAAGGAGAAATTTCAAAGGATGCATTCCTTGAAATGCTGAGGCATGACAAACCCAATCACCAAATTTGTTTTTGTACGATTAACTCGCTTCAAATGCTCAATTATTTGGAAGACAATACCAGTATTGACTGCAAGGTGACGGATATTGGCGAAAAAATTTTGGAATGTCTGATTCTTGACTATGAACTTGACGAAAACAAAGCCGCCGATTTGTTTTTTGCATCGGCAATCTTTGGACAACTGGCAGACGCTGCAACCGGATTTTACAAAAAATCCTGGCAAGAAATCTATCAAATACTAAAACAGGAACTGAAATTTTAACCCCAAAAAAGGTAGAGACGGGGCGCGCCCCGTCTCTACCGTGTCCCACCGGGAATATTTTATTTAAATGGCTGAATGGCTTAAAACGACCGGACGCACATCGCGTAGAAGGTAGTCGCTTATTTAGTCTGCGACACAACGGATGCTAAAGCCGTACCCCTTGGGCTCGGTGGCGTTACCGACGTACATATTGCCGGAGTTGAATTCCAAAGGGTACGACAGAACTCATTGTTGAACGTACTGCTCCAATAGCCG
>JAIRYM010000049.1 GCA_031267615.1 Dysgonamonadaceae bacterium | reverse complement strand
GGTGCAAAGGTAATTACTTTTTTTTATTCTACCAAATATTTTTGAACTTTTTTTTGTAACTTTTTTTGATAATATACATAAATATCTATTAATAAACATCTTACGCTTTGTAAGTATTCGATAATAACTTTGATAAAATTATCATGTTATACGGAAGTTGTTGAAAATATTCTGCAAAAAATATTCTTAAATAATAGACAATGATGTGAATAACCAGGAAAAAATAATAGAATATAAGAATGAATAAGATGATGTGGACAAAAATTACTTGACAAATTTAATTAAAAAAAATTAAATATTCGATTTTTTTTCTTTTATATCTGTTATTTTTAGTAACTTTGTCGCCCAAAAATAATATGTAACATGAAAAAAATAGTATCATTCTTTCTGTTGGCGCTCGCAATTATGACTTCATGCCAAGAAAAAAAAATCAAAAATGTAATTATTCTGATTCCAGACGGAACTTCGTTAGCGTCAGTTTCTACTGCTCGCTGGTATCAGCGGTACACCAATCCTGACAAGACAAAACTCAATATCGACCCATATCTTTGTGGCACAATTTTGACATACTGTTCTAATGCTCCGATTGGTGATTCTGCACCGACAACTTCTTGCTATATGACAGGCTATCCAAGTCTTGTAGATTGGGTTTCAACTTATCCTGTTGCTCACCCAGAAACCGATATTGTCCCTATTGACTCAACCAAAGCTTACCAACCATTGATGACTGTTCTTGAAGCCGCTCGCATAATGCAAAACAAGGCGACCGGTCTTGTCTTTACTTGTGAATTTCCACATGCAACGCCTGCCGACTGCTCGGCTCACAGTTATAGTCGCAGCAAATATGAATGGATTGCTCCGCAAATGGTACATAACGGACTTGACGTTGTTATTGGCGGGGGTGTAAGTATCTTGCGCGACGAAGACAAACAATACCTTCAAGGCGAAGGTTGTGGCGTATTCCTGAATCAAATCGACAGTTTCCGTACCTATCAGGGAAATAAAATGTGGGCGTTGTTTAAGGACAAAGATATGTCTTATGACATTGACAGAGATACCACCACAGAGCCTTCTCTTGCTGAAATGACAGAAGTTGCAATAAGCAAATTGTCGAAAAACAAAAACGGCTTTTTCCTTATGGTAGAAGGCTCAAAAATAGACTGGGCAGCTCATTCCAACGATCCTCGCGCAATCATCAGCGATATGCTTGCTTTTGATAAGGCTTGCGGCGTAGCGCTGGATTTTGCGAAAAAAGACGGTAACACTCTTGTAATCGTCGTTCCTGACCATGGCAACAGCGGAATCAGTATCGGCTGTACTCGTTGTCCTGATTATGCTTTGCTATCGCAAGACCAATTGTTTAAGACGGTTTCACAATATAAGACAAGTTTCGACGGACTAATCAATATATTACATAAAACGAAACCCGACAGTATTCGCAGCAAAGTGCTTGAATTGACCGGCATTACGCTAACAGACGAACAATATAAAGAAATGCTCAAATGCGGCGACTATAATTTGAGTAAGCTGACAGATGCGCAACGAATGAAAGGTACAAGACTTAAAGAAAAAATCGGCGAAATCCTTGTTGATAGTACTTGTTTTGGTTTCACAACTCACGGACATACAGGCGAAGAAGTGTTTCTTGCGGTTTATGACCCGACATCTAACAGAATGACGGGACATCATACTAATATAGAACTCAACCATTATATGCGCGAGTCGATGCAACTGCCAATTTCTCTAGAAGCGCTTACAAATGAATATTTTGCAAAGCATACTGATGTTTTTGGACAATATAACTATGAACTTGTTGAGAAAAAAATCGAAGATACAGTCAAAGTAGAATACAAAGAAGAAAAATACGATGTAACATTGCAAATTACAAATGGCGCAAAACAACTTATTGTCAAGCCATATACCAATATCGTGAATCTTAATGGACAAGACATAAAACTCAATTCGGTAATAGTCTATGTAGATAAGAATAAAACGTTCTACTTACCTCATTCACTCGGAAAAATGCTAGAAAATAAACAATAATATGACACTTTTCTGATGCTGTCTGATTTTTTTATTGTTTTGTCGTTGAATCTGAAATGTACAAAAAAATGACATCTGTTCAAATCAAAGATAAACATTTTGAATTGTTTATAAGAGAGGAAATTATAATAGATAAAATTACTCGTATCGCCGAGCGTATCAATTCGGATATGACAGGCAAAACTCCTTTGTTCATCTGTGTTCTGAATGGCGTGTTTATGTTTGCCGCCGATTTATTTAAACGGATTGAAATCCCCTGTGAAATCACTTTTGTGCGTCTGAAATCATATCAAGGCGCACAAACAAGTGGAACTGTAAGAGAAATCCACGGTTTAACGGAAAGTATTGAAAATCGCAATGTCATTATTCTTGAAGACATTATTGATACAGGCTTCACCATGCGTTATTTGATTGACAAACTGCAAATTCATAAACCTGCATCAATGAAGATAGCAACTTTGCTTTTCAAGCCAAATGCTCTACAGACAGACATTACGCCTGATTATGCAGCGATTGAAATTCCCAACGATTTTATTGTTGGCTATGGGCTCGATTATGATGGTTTTGGAAGAAATTTACGAAATATTTACAAGATAAAATTATGTTGAATGTAGTGATTTTCGGTGCCCCTGGTTCTGGCAAAGGCACTCAAAGTGAGTTGATTATTCGCAAATACGGATTATTTCATATTTCTACTGGCGATATACTTCGTGCTGAAATTGAGAAGCACAGCGAATTGGGAACGACTGCCGATATGTACATAAAAGAAGGAAAACTTGTTCCTGATCAATTTATGATTGAAATATTAACGCAAACCATTGAAGCTAATCTAACAGCCAAAGGGTTTATTTTTGATGGTTTTCCACGCACACTTGCACAGGGTGAAGCTCTCGAAAATCTTTTACGTGAACGCAATACAAATGTTGTCGCGGTCCTCAATCTTGACGTTGAAGAAGATGAACTCGTGAAGCGTATGCTGAATCGAGGCAAGGAAACTGGTCGTTCCGACGATAACCTGTATACAATTAAAAATCGTCTAAATGTCTATAATATCCAAACGGAGCCATTGAAAACTTTTTACAGAAAGAAAGGCAAACTGTTTTCTATAAAAGGTAAAGATGATGTAAATGAGGTATTTGAATCTGTTTCGGAAGTGCTTGACAGATTGGCTTTTAAAACAAGAAAATAATGGCTGAATCTAATTTTGTTGATTACCTTAAAATCTATGCCCGCTCGGGAAAAGGCGGACGCGGTTCAACTCATTTTCGTCGTGAAAAATACATACCAAAAGGCGGACCTGACGGTGGCGACGGCGGCGATGGCGGCAGCGTAATTCTGCGTGGAAACCGTAATCACTGGACTTTGCTACATCTGAAATTTGAACGTCATATTCTTGCAGGACACGGCGAAAGCGGCTCGGGGCGATTGAGTAAAGGTAAGGACGGCGAAGACAAAATAATCGAATTGCCGCTCGGCACAGTTGTTTTCGATGGTGAGACTGGCGAATTTATCACAGACATACAATCAGACAAACAAGAAATCACTCTTCTTAAAGGTGGACGCGGCGGAAAAGGCAATAATTTTTTCAAATCAGCAACAAATCAGGCTCCACACTATGCGCAACCCGGCGAGCCTTACGAAGAGCGCCGAATCATTCTTCAACTCAAATTGCTTGCAGACGTTGGTCTGGTAGGTTTTCCAAATGCGGGAAAATCAACTTTATTATCGACTGTTTCAGCCGCACGGCCAAAAATTGCAGATTATCCTTTCACAACACTTGAGCCAAGTCTTGGAATCGTTGATGTGCGAGGCTCTCATTCTTTTGTTATGGCTGATATTCCGGGAATAATAGAAGGCGCTGCCGAAGGAAAAGGATTAGGGTTGAGATTTTTGCGTCATATTGAGAGAAATTCGCTGTTGCTGTTTCTCATTCCTGCTGATGCGTATGATATTAAAAAGGAATACGAAATACTGCTTGGCGAACTGACAAAGTATAATCCGGAACTGATTGATAAACAGCGAATCCTTGCCATATCAAAATCCGATATTCTTGACAACGAACTCGAATCTGCACTGACAAAAGATTTACCAGCCGATTTACCTCATATTTTCATATCTTCCATTACTCAACGAGGCATGGAAGAACTGAAAGATTTATTGTGGTGCGAATTAAACCGCATCGTTTTTTACGATAATGAAAGCATCGTTTATCGTCCAATGGATATGAGTGTTGCCGATATAGAAGAAGATTTCGATTTTTTGGAAGAAGACGACGACGATGGCGACTAAAATCTGTTGAAAATATATGATCTACAGCGCAAACAATTCGCTTGCCGCTAACAACTCAATCTTGTTGTCCGACAAAACTTTTACCGTCTTTCCCAAATCATCCGGACGTATGATGCTCAATGCAATGTTGCCTGATGAAAAAGCATACATATATTCTATAGAAATGCCTGCTCCGTCTATAATACTCATCACCTTTGCGAGCGCACCCGGATTATTTGGCATTTGAATACAAATTACGTCTGTAACGCTCACTGCATAACGGTTTTCTTTCAACAGCGCACGTGCGTCTTCTGAATCGGAAACGATAAGTCGCAAAATACCGAAATCAGAATTTTCTGCTACTGTAAATGCCGTCATATTGATACCTGCTTTTCCAAGCATCGTGGCTACTTCGTTGAAACGCCCCCGTTTGTTTTCTAAAAAAATTGACAATTGCTTGATTAACATAGTTTTTTATTTAAATTTCCTTTTATCAATTACTCGCTTTGCTTTTCCCTGACTGCGTTCAATGCTGCGCGGCTCAACAAGTTTAAGATCGGGCTGAATGCCGAGAACGCTTTGCAGGCGGTGAGCGATACGTTTGCGAATATCAAGCATACGGCTCATTTCGTCGCTGTAAAATTCTTCTTTCACTTCGACCTGCACTTCAAACGTATCGAGATTGTTTGAGCCTCTGTCGACAATGAGCAAATAGTGAGGTTCAAGTTCGGGCAATTCGCAGATAACCGATTCGACTTGCGAGGGGAACACATTGACGCCGCGGATAATCAGCATATCGTCGCAGCGACCGAGTATGCGCGACATTCGGACAGAAGTTCTGCCACATTCGCATTTTTCGTAATTCAGGCTCGTCAAGTCGCGCGTGCGGAATCTCAAAAGAGGCATTCCGTCTTTGGATATGGTTGAGAATACAAGTTCGCCCGTTTCGCCTGCCGAAAGAGGTTCTCCTGTTTCGGGATTTACTATTTCGGGATAAAAATGGTCTTCACAAAGATGTGTGCCGTTTTGATGCATACATTCGTGTCCGACGCCCGGTCCGATTATTTCTGTCAAGCCGTAAATATCATACGCTTTGATACCAAGTTTTTCTTCCAGATCTTTTCTCATTCCTTCCGTCCAGGGCTCTGCACCGAAAGCGCCTGTTTTTAATTTAAATTCTTCGCGCGGGTAACCTGAATTTTTAAGCGCTTCGGCGAGGTAAAGTGCATAAGATGGTGTGCAGGCAAGGGCTACAGAGCCAAAGTCGTGCATCAGCATAATCTGTTTTTCTGTGTTGCCGCTCGACATTGGCAACACTGTGCCGCCGAGTGTTTCAACGGCAGCGTGAGCGCCAAGACCGCCTGTAAACAGTCCGTATCCGTAAGATACTTGCACTACGTCGTTTTTGCAGACGCCATAGGCGGTGAAACAGCGGGCGCCGACTTCGCCCCATATATTGAGGTCGTTGCGCGTATAACCTGCTACAATCGGTTTGCCTGTTGTTCCCGAAGACGCCTGAAGACGTACTATTTCCGACATCGGACTGCTCAACAGCCCGAAAGGATAATAATCGCGCAGGTCCTTTTTGGAGGTGAACGGTAATTTCACAATGTCTTCGATGTTGTGAATATCGGCAGGCGTAACGCCTTTTTCCTGCATCCGGCGGCGATATGGCTCGCAGTTGTGGTATACCAGTTCGACTGTTTTCTTCAGGCGAATGCCTTGAAGTTTACGCATTTCGCTACGGAGCATACATTCCATTGTTTCGTTCCAAATCATTGTGTTATTTATAATAATTAAAGGTGTAAAGGTATAAAAAAAAATTGAATTTAGGGATTTTTTTTGAAAATTATCGATAAAATTTTAAAAAACTCCTGGTAAAATTCCCTAACGTTGGAAAAAAAAACTCCAACATTATGAAAAATAACTCGAACATTGGACTTAAAAACTCAAACGTTATGAAAAATAACTCGAACGTTTGACTTAAAAACTCCAACGTTGGGAAAAATAACTCCAACGGTTGGGAAAAAAACTCCAATGCCGGACTTAAAAACTCGACAGTAGAAAAAAATAACTCAACATAATAATAAAATTTCCGAAGCGTTATGAAAAATAACTACAATGTTTGATAAAATAATTCTATCGTCTGGAAAAATAACTCTATCGTTTGATAAATTTTCTGCAACGCAGGGAAAAATTTCCCTTGTATTTAGAAAAAACTTCACAATAATTAGAAAATATTCCCGTCTATTTTAAAGTTTTTTTATACCTTTGCACCAGCAAATTTTAGTTATTAATTTTTAATTTACAAAAATGAGAAAAAAAATTTATCTGGCGACTGCTGTAGTCGCCGCAGTGTGTGTGTTCAACGGTTGTATGGGAGAAGATCCTGCAACTGGAATTTCTGTAGAAGAAACATTCACCCAAAAAGCAACTGTCGAAGGTTATGTGTATCTAAACACTAACAAGTCAAGTACGGAAGCGGTAAAGTTCGCCCCTGCCGGCACATTACTTTCGTTTACGATCGCCTATCAAGATCTTGGAGTCTGGGAAAGCGATGGAAAGTATGTAAAAACAGCATCGGTGGATGCAAACGGACATTATTCCGTAGAGTTACCGACGAGAGCAGACGGAGCGTCGGTTACGACAACGATTGACGGCGAACAGATACTGCTTACAGTTACTACCGATGACGGGAAAAGCCGTGAACAGGTGTTTAGAATCAGTCCCGAAACACAGGACATTTCAAGTAATTTCACTTATCTGAAAAAACTGGACTATACTGAAGGCGCCGTTATTCAGGAATCCCAGGCATGGCAGGAAGGAATTTACACCGTCAAACTCGAATACTCCGACGGGAAACGAAAACTGTCAGTTCCGAGGGACACAGAAGTGAAGGTTACGGTTGATAAAAACCGGTTCATTCCTGCAAGAACCAATGACCTTGTGTTCGTCAAAAAAGTCGGCGCTAACGGCTTGCTGGAAATTAAACTTCCCGCCCCGACCCTGATAACCAACGACGGTGGACTTGCCTTCACATGGAAATCAGTTTTTGTCGCCGAAGGATTTACAAAAAGTATCATTGAAGACGGTAAGATAGTTGAAATTTACGACGAGTACATCTTCACTGCCGTGCCTCCAAATTATCCTGTAATATATGGCGGAAATACAGTAGATGGCGGCGCTGTCAATGCCGTCAGGGGAACTCAACTGACATTCAGATAATTTGATAAAAAGTAAAGTTTTATGAAAAGAATAATATTATCGGTCATCATACTTGCCGGTTCCATATCCTTCGCACCGGCACAGGAAAAAGAAAAAAGTCACAATCCTGCTGTCAACAGGCACGGGATTTCATATCTGCCCGAAGCTGGGGATTTCGCTCTTGGCGTCGACGCCGCTCCATTCCTCAATTATCTTGGAAACATGTTTAATGATTCGAAAAAAAACAAGGCTCCCGAATTTGAAAACGGACTTGGTATTTATGGAAAATATTTCATAGAAGACAATCAGGCAATTCGTGCAAAACTGAACGTGAATTTTTCCACAGCAGGATACAAGCAAACAGTTCCGAACGACCACGAACTCCTCGTTAACCCCACAAATCACGGTGCAACGGTGGTAGATACAAGAAAGGACGTCGAGAATGTCTTACTGCTGAGTCTTGGTTACGAATTTCGCAGGGGAAAAGGACGTTTGCAGGGCTTCTATGGAGCAGATATTCTGTTGGGTTACGAAAACGGCAGGTCGACATACAAATATTCCAATCCAGTCACCGCAGCCAATCAGTCGCCTTCCACAGCCGACTTTGCCGGCGGAGTTATTCATCCAGACATTCGCACTCTTGTTGAGAAAGACGGTTATAATTTTGCTGCCGGATTAGGCGCGTTTGTCGGAGTAGAATATTTTATCACACCGTTAATCTCTTTAGGTGGAGAGTTTAACCTGAATTTCCTCTATCAGATCGCCGGACAGAGCGAAACAACCTTCGAGCGCTTTCTTGGAAGTGGCGTTGAGGAATATACAGTCAGACAGAGAACGGTTTCCGAAGAAGACAACCCTGCTTTCAGAGCGGGATTATTTACAAAACCGGCAGGCTCGCTTTTTGTAATGTTTCATTTCTAATTCTACTAATTTGCCGGGGGCTGTCCTTTTTCAGGATAGCCCCCGGTTTTTTAATTGATGTGCAATTAATCTTCACACCAAATAATTACCTTTCTTATTTCAATTTCATAAACACAACAATCGGGTCATCAAACTCTGTAATTTTGCCTAAACCGTCAACATAAATTTCCTTTGTTTCGGAATCTTTAAAATATTGATCCGGTTTAACAACATATACAAGATAATCTTTATAACATACGTCATAACTGCAAACCCAGCCTGAATTAAGTACGATATTGTCTGGAAAATCAGTTAAGTCATTCCTGATTTTTTTAGTGTTATATATTTTATCAGTACCCTTAAATTTTATGTATTGCCTCAAGTCTTTTTCAGAAAACATCTCCTGTCCCTTCTTTTCTTTGAAATAATAAGAAAAAGACAGAATTTTATCATTATTTACATTTAAAACAGGGAAAGATGCTTTGCCACTCATTTCCTTGATGTATTTCATTTGTTCTGTTGTTGATTTATTACCTACAGAAACATCCATATTGTATTTACCAAAATCAATCTTCAAGAAAGGATATACATTTCCGTTATCAAGTTGATAGAAAGTATTATCGTACATTAGAGAAACAAACAGTTCGTCCTTTTCGTTGAGAGTAAAATTTTCTCCGTATGGTAAAAAATAATTATTGTTTGTTTCAATGTTTTTATCAAAGAACGAGTGTAAAACACTGTCTTTACCTAAAATAAACAAATTCGCGTTAGTTTTATTGCCGTTGATTGAATTATCCATTTGACAATTAGAAAAATAATATATGCCATTCTGTTTTCTGCAAGAATTATAACTGACTCCCGGTAAAGATGATGATTCAATGAAATTAAAATCAATATTATCGTATTTAAATATTTTTATTGTCTTTCCTCTAAAGTTCAATAACTCCAAATATTCCTCTTTTTCGTCTACAAAAAAAGCGCTAAAATTAATATATTCACCTGGTCCCTGCCCTCTTTTGTCAAGTTTGGAAATAAATTTACCTTCTTTATCGAAAACAAAAATCTGTTTCAGTGATTTATCCTTAGCATAAATATATTTGTCCCTTATGATAATTCTCTGTATTTCTCCCATTACATCTCCTGAGTCAATCTGTAACTTTATGCACTGCACAGAATCAACCAATTCTGATAAATTGATATATTCTTCTGCCGAAGCAGGATTGATACTTATAACATCCGCGCTCGCAATGCTATTTTCTTTTTTCTTACTACATCCCAAAATAAGAGTTAAACTCAAAAATAATACAGTAAATTTTTGCATATCGGTAAATTTAATTTTAAAAAAAGATGTTCCAGGTATATTTATACCTGGAACATTTTGGGTCAATATCAATCGAGGCAATCTTCCCCAAGACAATAACATCCCTCTTCCGGATTGCAGATCGGGTCTTTACCTGCAGGACAGCAGGCACTACAACTGCTGCCGGAAGCATATGTTAATGTACAACTCCCTCCCGAACAACTTTTCTCTCCAGATAATGCTTCTGCATTCGCTAAAATCGCAATATCTTTCAAAAAAAGATTTGCCCGTTGAAAACTCTTTTGGCTCAACATTACATTGTAAGTAGCCAAACCCACGACTGCCGAAGCAGCAACTCCAATAAAAAAACTTCTCTTTTTCATAAAAAACAAAAATTAAAAATGAATAATTGGATGCAAATCTAAACATTATTTTTTAACCACCAAATATTTTACGAAAAATCTCAAAAAACGTCATATTTCCGCTTTTTCCCTAAAAAAACTTACTTCTCATCAAAAATCACCCTCTAATTATCGTTTCTTTCAAAATCCCAAAGCGTCATCTTCCGAAATTGTACAATTATTTGCAGATGGCAATCAGTGCGTAAAGATAAATTCCGGTTTTTCATTTGATAATTTCAAATTCCGAACCTAATTCTACTTCAAAATCACTGATAATATTGACTTCGCCGGCGGCGTCGAGCGTGAGCTTGGCGCCGTTGGTGACGGTGACGTTTTGGACGTTGATGTCGCCGCAGGAAGTAACTGTGGTGTTGGTGGTAACGGTTTGGTTGATGAAATTAACTGTTGATGTAAATTCATTACCGACACCGACTGCATACCAGGCATTCGTTGTACTAATTACTTCGGGACTGCAATCTCCATATAAATCAATGGCCGCCTGAATCGTTGTGTTTCTTGCATCCGAATATGCTGCAGAAGAGTGCAAATAATTAGCAAGCGCTCTATATGCAATACGTTGAGCTTTACTTATACTAATAGCAGCCACAGAATAAGTATTTCCCAAATCATTGGTACCACTTCCACCTTGCGATAATAGATAAAACCAATGACTTAAAACTGTTGAATTACAATGAGGTTCTCCACTATTGCTCCAAAAATTTCCATGATATGTGTTTGGGTGCTGTCCTTCTGCGGCAATAGTACTCTTGGGATTTTGTAAATTTCGTATGCAATTATAAGTTGTAGTTTTAAATATTTCTTCACCCATTAACCAAGTTTGTTTACTTGGCGCCGCCCAATATTCGATACAAGCCCCCCATATATCACTAAAACCTTCATTTAGCGCTCCTGATTCTTGATTATTGTATGCAAGTTGAGCGGTAAACTGTGTAATACCATGCCCAAATTCATGCGCACATATATCCAGTGCAGTCAATGGTTTAAATGTTGTTCCATCGCCATCTCCATATCGCATATAATTGTTGCCTGTTCCACTAACCCATTGTGCATTAGCCCAATTAGTGCTGGTATGGACGTAACTTAAAACTCGTAATCCATTATTATCAATACTGTTTCTTGCAAAAACATTTCTCCAATAATCGAGTACCTTTTCTGCACCCCAATGAGCATCTAAAGCACACCGATTCTGATTGAATGTTGCCCAGTTTCCATATGTCCAATATGTAGAATTATTTCTAAAATCAGTTGCACTGGACGGATCATAAGATTTATTAAGATTTCGTGTCTGTATAATTACGCTATTTCTTGTCTCTTGTAACCTAATGCCGCCGGCGGAATAAGTATCTCCCATTATAGCCTGAGTTCCGCTGTACAGCGTTTGTGCCGTACAGGATACGTTGGCATCGCAAATTAAGGAAACATCATTGATTATCTCTCCATTATCGGCGGCAACATAGATCATCTGTTCATTATCCGGTATCATGGATGATATGGTAAATTTCCACGACAATCGAAATGTATTGCTGCCTGTAAGAAAATCTTCGGAAATAAGTAATTCTCCTTTGGGATAACAGGTGGCATTGGAATTATCTGTATTCATTTTCACAAACTTTTCCATTCCCGCATCTTCCCATTTGTACTTTTGGGCGCCCACATAAGTCAATGCCTTTTCCAAGGCTTTTTGTTCATCCAAAGAATACTCAATAGTTGGAATATTAATATTTTGGAAATCTCCATTTATAACTTCAATATTTCCCTCTTTACCGTGAATAAGATATTCTGCATTCTCTACCTTCAATCCCTTGTAATACTGTTGAAATCGTTTATGCGTAATACCTAATTCATCCGTATAATCTTTGACTTTGCGAAAACTGTCCTCTTCTTTAGCAATTAGTACCGACTTTAAGAATGAAGTGTCGTTTTGCATTTTTCTATCGGAATCTGCATTTATTTGAAACCGGGCAAACCGAATCGTTTCCGCTCTACTGTGTTGTATGTCTTCTTTATTTTGTGCATTAGACATACAGTAAAAAACCATAAGAATTAAGCTTATAAGATATTTATTCATAACCGTCACTTTTTAAGGTTATTTATTTTAATGCAATGATAAAACACAGGATCGCTCACATAATATTCAAGATACACCAAAGTATCATTCTTGATTTCACCCATCAATAATGGAAGTGGGTTTGCTGCCATTATGTAGGTAGAATCAACACCTGAATAATATAGATTACCCGCAACTCTATCCCATTGGATAGTTGCAGTATAATTCTCAACCGGACTGGTGTATATATATTGACCATCTGATGTAAATTCCACAAAATGATTATCGTAAGGATGTATCATATTGGCGCTAAGTCCACCTTTGCCATATATTAACTGCCATTTTCCCTGAATATAATGTTGGATAATATCCGGCGATTTGTCATACAATGTGATATTTATTGGAGTAACGGAATTTTCTTTCTTGACATACAGTAGATAATATTCTTTTCCATTTTCCGTATAAAAAAACTTCAATTCATTTTCGTTACAGGAATAGGAAGTAACCAATCCGATTGCATCGCAAAACAAATATCCGTCTCCTGTTTCGCCCATCTCCGTAGCTATACCGATAAGTTTTCCTTTCCCGAATAAATCGACCAGTACCAAATTACTTGACGACTTTCCTGTGGCAGTGCTATCCGTATCAAAATTAATCGTATAACATTCTTCACAATCTGTTGGATTCAATACTTTCAACGAATTGTTTTGAACATCAAAAATACCGGACAATTTCCATTGAGTATCAGCCAATGAAATGTCCGGATTCTCGTTTACTTCCGTATTTGCGGCATTGTCGCCTTCGGATAAATCAGCGTTGTTGTCGCATCCCAACGACAGCAGCAAAATAGCTGATAAAAATAAAATTTTTGTTTTCATAATAGAATCCTCCTATTCCGTTAAAATCATTCGTTTCACATCCACTTCCCGCCCGTCGGCAATCAGGGCATAGAGATAAATTCCCTGTTCAAATTCCGAGCCGGCAATCAGCAGGGAACTTTCTCCGCGCTGAGTTACGGCAATCTGCCTTAACTGTTTGCCTTGCAGATTGTAAATATTCAGAAAAGCCGTCTTTATGCTTTGTGGCAGATAGCATTTGATTTGTGTCGTTTCCGAGAACGGATTGGGAAAATTCTGTTGCAGGGAGGCGCCGCTGTTTGTCAACTCCTGCAATCCGGTTACGGATTCGGCACTTCTCAAAGCGTCTTTTTTCTGCAGTTCATTTATCTGTGCTTGCAGCTGTTCGTTTTGCTCGCTGAGTTCCTGCACGGCTTTCACTAACGGCACTACAAATTCCGCATATCGCAAGCCATAGATACCTGTTTCGTCCACATTCACGCCGCTGAAATCATAACCGATGCTTTTAGCGGTCTTTTCTACATCTTGCGCGATAAAGCCGGTTTGGATCACTTTTTCTTTGGCTTTTCTTGCCTTCTTTTCGATGTCTTTCAATTCCTGGGACAACTCTTCTTCGCCCACTCGTTTCGTTCCATCTATTTTCAGCAAACCGTCTATGGCATCTAAATCCAGATTGTAGGTGATCGGTTGCAGTCCGTTGATAAAGGCAAGTCCGGGTACATCGGTGCGGATGTTTTTCTTTGCACGTCCATCCGAAAAATTGCTCCATGCTACATAACCACCAATTTCGGTAACATCATAGTCGCCGATTCTTACCTGATTGCTTGCGGTAGCAGTGGCTGCATAGCCGATGGCGGTAGAATTAGTCAGATTGTTGGGATTATTACCGCCTGCATAATAGCCAATAGCGGTATTATAGCTGCCAGTCGTATTTGAGTAAAGCGCCAGATAACCATCGGCAGTATTATAGTATCCGGTCGTATTGCCTATAAGTGCCAGATGACCATCGGCGGTATTATAGCCGCCAGTCGTATTTGAGTAAAGCGCACAAACGCCATTTGCAGTATTGCTACTTCCACTCGTATTAAAATAAAGTGCACTACTACCAATAGCAGTATTATAGTTGGCAGTCGTGATATTGGAGTAAAGCGCACTGCTACCAATAGCTGTATTATAAGTTCCCGCCGACTGATTAAGCAAAGACGCATATCCGAAAGACACATTGCCTTGCTCTTGATTTCCGGTAAACCCTGCTAAAACGTTGTTTACCTTGAATTGTACGGAACCATCGGCGTATACTCTGAATTGAGAATAACTGTCTAAAACGCAAAGTATTAAACCGATAATAATTAAAAAGTTCTTTTTCATTTTATTTAAAATTAATAAATAATTTACAGCGAAATTAAAGTAAATATTTTTAACCACCAAAATATTTTGTGAAAAAATGCAAAAAATCACCATTTTTCGCTTTTTCCACTAAAAAAACTTACTTTTCATCAAAAATCACTCTCTAATTTTTGCTTTTTTCAAAATCCCAAAGTGTTCTTACTTTTTAATAAAACTGATTGTTTGTCAGGTTGAAAATCGGCTTTAGCATTCAGTTTAAGTATCGTTTTTTGCAATATCCGGTTAATTATAAATTTAATATAAAATCGTTTAAGCACATTCAATGCTGTGTGTTAATTGCAAACAATCGCTCTGCATTGCCCGTCGTTATTTCTGCAACAGTTTCTATAGAAACGCCATAGATTTCTGAAAGTTTGGCTGCTGTCTGAATGATGAATGAAGGTTCGTTGCGCCGTCCGCGACAAGGCACTGGCGCAAGGTATGGTGCATCAGTTTCGAGAAGAATCCTGTTGAGAGGTGCAAGCGTGAGATAATCTTTTAACTGCGAATTTTTAAAAGTCAAAGAACCATTGATTCCAAGATAAAAGTTCTCAAATTTAAGAGCGGTTTCGAGTTCTTCCTTTATACCGCCAAAACTGTGGAAAACTCCCCGCAAACTGCTTGCTCCAATTTTCGATATACTTCCAAACACTTCATTAAACGCTTCGCGAGTGTGAATCGCTACCGGCAAATTCATTTCAACAGACCACAGGAGTTGTGTCTTAAAGGCTTCAATCTGTTCTTTATAAAAGGTTTTATTCCAATATAAGTCAATGCCGATTTCGCCAATAGCAATATATTTTCTGTGTTTAAACAGCAAATGAATTTCATTAAGCCGGCGTTTAAAATCTTTGCCTACACTTGTCGGATGCAGTCCCATCATCGGAAAGCAGATTGCCGGATATTTATCACACAGGTCATGTAGCCGCAAAACAGTTTCTGTATCTATATTGGGCAGACAAAATTTCTTTACGCTGACTTCTGTGGCTCGCGTAATTACTTCTTTGCAATCGACGTCAAATTCTTCTAAAAAGATGTGAGAGTGTGTATCAATTAAATACATTCAACTGTTCTCCTGAATTATAAAAACCAAATTTATATGCAGTCTGTATTGCACGATATTTGTCTTTATTTTCTTTTTTGTATTTTTCATCAACTTTTGTCCATATTGTCTGGATATATTCGGTCGCTTTATTGCGAATTTCTTCTACGATAGATTGATACCTTGATGCGTTTTGTATGTAAATTTTCAAACTTTGAATTATTTCACGAAACAGTTCGTAATGAACTTTGACTTTGGCTATTGCCGGATTATAAAGAGGAATGCCGCCATGATTCATTCTTTCGGATTCACCGCGAATAATATTTTCTCCCCACAATAGAACTGCTTCTTCTGTTGTTAAATCGGGAATAACATACGGCTCTTTAATGTTAATGTTTTCCAATCCGTAGAGTTGCAAAAATTCCTGACGAATTTCTCCGCGAATAACTGTGAGTTGCAAAACCTGAATGAAATGAGAGATATACATTTGTGCATTTTTAAACAGTTCCCGGTATTGATTTGCGGTTTTTGCCCTGTCTTCATTTGCTTGTTGAAGCACCGCTTTTTCGCCTTCGTATCTTTTTATAAAATACTTTAGTTCGAGTATTTCTCCATCTAAAAGTACGCGCTCTTCTTCGGGCAGTATGTCTTCTCTGTCTATTGCCGATCGAATTATACTGATTTTTTCTTCATCCTTATCTGGTATTTTCCATAAAGACATAATGCCAAACTGTTTATGATTCGCGTTTCATCAAGTCCGCAGACAGTGATTTCAGGACTTCCTTATTCTCTGAACTGACTGAAACTTGATCTAAATCTGCCATCGCCTGTTTGTAATAAGTAACAATGGTGGCATTTGCTAACTGGCGAATCTTTAATTTATCAAATAATTGCTTAAAATAGCCGATTTTTTCTTCCTGCTGTTCTTTACGCCTAAACCACGATAGCAATTTATTTCTGTCTTCGTTTTCAGACAGATTAAGTGCGTTGACAAGCAAAAAAGTTTTTTTATCGCACAGAATATCTCCTCCTATATTTTTCCCGAATATATAAGGGTTACCATAGACATCAAGCAAATCATCACAAATCTGAAAAGCGATTCCGAGATTTATTCCAAAGCGGTAAAGCATCTCGCTGTTCCGTTCAGAAGCTCCACCGACTATTGCGCCGCTTTTAAGGCATGCGCCAATCATTACGGCTGTTTTCAGGCGAATCATTTCTATGTATTCGCTTACTGTAATGTCGATACGATTTTCAAATTCCATATCAAATTGCTGTCCTTCACAGATTTCGGCTGCTGTGCGTGAGAACAGTCCGAGCAAGGAAGGCATAATGTTCGCCGGAGATTTCTCCATCAGTTTATATGCAAGAATAAGCATCGCATCGCCCGAAAGAATTGCGGTGTTATCGTTCCACCGCTTGTGAACGGTCTGCTGACCGCGACGCAGAGACGCTCTGTCCATCAAATCGTCGTGCATCAAGGTGAAATTATGAAAAGTTTCCCATGCAAGAGCCGGCTTAATTGCTTCGCTTATGTCTTCTACAAAGAGATTACAGGCTAGCAATGTGAGCGCAGGACGAATTTTTTTCCCTTTCATCGACATCATATACGCAACAGGCTTATATAATCCGTCCGGATATTCCGGATAATTTATTGCTTCAATCTCCTGCTGAATAATTGCCAATGCTTTGGAAAACGTAATCATAATATTGAATAATTTCCCAAAAGTATAAATAATTTTTTATATAAAAAAATTGAAATATTCAAATTTTGAAAACGACAGGCAAATAAACTTTTATCCGTACTTTTTCTCCATTCTTTTCGCCTGCAACCCATGGAGGCATGGTTTGCAAAACTCGCAGTGCTTCATCATCCAGAAATATATATATGCCTTCTTCCAACTTTACGTCTGAAACTGTTCCGTCTTCATTGACAATGAACGAACACCACACTCTTCCCTGCTTCTTTTGTTTAATTGCCGCTTCGGGATATTTAATATTGCGGGATATGTATAGCGCTAAAGCTGATTTTCCTCCAGGAAATTGAGGCATAATTTCTGCTTCTGTTAAAACTGCGGACTCGCTGTGTTTTTCTGTATTATCTGCGATGGAAATGGTTTTTATTTCTTCTGAAAGTATTTTGTCTAAAGATACAGGTGGCATCGTATCCTGATTTTCTACTGATTTATCGGTTATGTTAAAGTCTTCATATACAATTTTTTCTTTTTCTTTCTGCTGCGGTTCCGACTTTTCGATTAACGGTGCCATTAACAGATTTTCACCATTAAATTCTTTCTCAATTATAAGAGTTGCTAATTCTTCGGAATCGAATTTATTGGTTCTTTTTTCTATTTTCCATTCCATTATGAAATAAAATATGAGCGACGATATGGAGAGTCCTGCAAGAAAAAATATCCAGCGTTTGTTTTCTAAATTAGCTTTCGATGTTTTTTTTATTTCCATTTAATTGTTTTGCGAAGTGTACTGACCGATTGTCGAAAGATAATATATCATCTGCTTGCCTAACTCGTGAATTTCTGAATTTTCTCCTGATTGTGACAGTATCAGCATATCGTAAATCGGATGCTCACATTCGTGAAACCCAACTTTCAACAGTGCATTTGAAGATACCATAATATATTGCATCAAAAGATTGTTTTTTACTGTCATATCAACTGCCAGATCAAATGTAATGGATGAAAGATTGTTCTTTATGTTGGACAGTGATTTACTGCTGTCGATGTTTATGTCTTTTTCTGTTATTATATAATTTGCTTTGTCTTTGTGTTTTATTTCTTCTGATTTTTTGCTGTATGCAACGGTAATAATATGTTTGCCTGCCTGTTGAAGCATCGAAGATAAATCACAGACTGCATTATAATCTTTTGTTTCAAAAAGAATAAGCACTGTCTTTACCGTTTGTAAATTAAGAAATTCACGTTGCCGATATGATGCGTTCAGGGTGCGCTTTATCTTTTTGTTGAGTAAATATCTGTAGAAAAAATCGAACATATTGTTAAAATATCATACTTAACTGTAATCCAAACATTCGTGAGCTTATATTTGTTTTCTCAAAAATTGCCGGTTCTATTTTCATACTTAAATCGGGACCTATATCGAAATCAAACAGCTGTGCATCGACGTAAGCATCGACTATCCACACTGCATATATGCCTATCGAAACAAGAATGCTCATATCGCGATAATGGTTGTAGTAATCGCGTTTTCGTTTTAATGTATTTTGAAACCATGATACGTCACTGTCTTTCCATTCGCTTGTATTGTCGGAATAACCGAGCGCCGGACTTATATAGTTTTTCCACGAAACGGTATTTATATCGTCATCAATAAAGTCTCTGTATGCCTGCCTGTAACCGGTGAACTGTGTTTGATTCCATAATATGGCATAGGTGCATCCGAGGAAACTTCCATAAACAAGAGGAAGTTTCCAGTATTTCCGGTTATAAATCTGTCCAAGTCCGGGGAAAACCGCTGAGAACAGCATTGATTTATTTGCATCCGGCTTAAATGCCTGAACTTCCTGATGAGGGACCGTTACGGTAGAATCTGTTTTCACGGTGTCCTGTGCATTAGCTGATAAGGTGAAGAAGGACGCTACGGTTAATATAATGAAGGCAAAGCATTTCAGCAATGATTTAGCGTTTTCTATTGCAGCCTCCGTGAGATCTGCGCCGCTCAATATGCGTGCTATTTCATGAACCCGTTCGTCTTTGTTCAGTCTGCGAAGACTTGTTTCGGTTGTCGTTTTGTCTTCTTCCTTATATACAAGATATTGTGCATCGCCTTTTGCTGCTATCTGGGGAAGATGACTGATCGCGATTACCTGCATTTTTTGTCCCATTTCGCGCAGAATATCTCCCATTTTGTCTGCAATCTCGCCCGAAACGCCTGTGTCAATCTCGTCAAATATAATTGCAGGCAGTGATGTTACTCCTGCAATCAATGCCTTGATTCCAAGCATCAGACGGGAGGTTTCGCCACCCGATGCTGTTGTCGCAACAGGTCGCAGTTCGCCTCCGCGACCGGCGGAAAACATAAATGTAACATCATCGGCGCCAGTAACGTCAGGTTGCTGTTTGGCAGAGATCGCGACTGAAAACCGCATGGCTGACATTCCTATAGCGCTAACCTGTTCGACAAGCCGTTTTTCCAGTATTTGTGCCGCATTAAGACGTGTGTCGGTTAGCTGTTTCGCAAGGTTTTTTACTTCGACACAGATTGCTTTTGTTTCTTTCTCTAATTTTTCCAGAGTTTCTTCCAGATTGTCTATTTCTCCGATTTGCGCGGAAAGATTGTCGCGAAGGCTGATCAGTGCCTCCACCGTATCAAGACGGTGCTTTTGCTGAAGTGAATATATTAGATCAAGACGGGACGATATAACTTGCAGGCGTTCCGGATTATGTTCAAGGAATTCCTGACGGGATTCCACATCACGCGCAAGATCTTTCAGGTCTAAATACGCAGATTGCAGTCTGTCTGCAATTTCTTCTGCGTCAGGATATATGTTTCTTATATTCTGAGCGGAGGAAAGCATTTCTTTTAGAATGGAGACTGTGCCTGACCCGTCATCCGAAAGTGTTTTTCCGATTCGAAAAAGCGATGATTTTATTTCTTCTATATGTGAAAGAGTTTCCTGTTCTTCTTCCAGAGCAGTCTGTTCATTTGCCTGCAACTGTGCTTCTTTCAACTGATTTAGCTGAAAGAGAATATAATCTTCTTCTCCTTTTTTCCCTGCAATATTTTCCTTTAACTCAGATACATATTTGTTTAAAGAGACATATTTTTTGAAAACCTCAATATATCTGTTTTTTATACTTTGATTCTGTGCGATAACATCAATAGCCTGCAATTGAAACTGAGTGTCTGACAGCAGTAAATTTTGATGCTGGGAGTGAATATCAATAAGGAATGAGCCGAGTCCGCGCAGGTCGCCGAGTGACGCAGGACTGTCGTTGATAAACGCGCGCGACTTGCCCGAAGTCCATATTTCACGTCTTATAATACAGATTTGTGAATCATATTCCAGATCTCTTTCTCTGAAAAACGGTTCAAGACTGTATTTGGAAATATTAAATACTCCTTCGATCAGGCATTTGTCTTCGCCCTGACGGATTAATTTTGCATCTGCTCTTGCTCCAAGAATCAGCGACAGAGCGCCGAGAATGATTGATTTTCCTGCGCCCGTTTCGCCTGTAATAACAGAAAAGCCGCTTCCAAATTCCGCTTCCAGACTGGAAATAAGCGCATAGTTGCGAATTGTCAGTGATTGTAACATTCGGTAAAAATTATTGCAGTCCGCAAAGATAATTATTATTGTTCTGTTTTGTTTATAAAAATATAAATATGAGAGTTATTTTATAAAAATTCAGTACTTTCGCATCTCGAAATGAAAATACGACTTCCAGAATCGGTTTTTCAGCAGCCAGAACAGTTTGTTCTTGTTATTTTGCTGCATCCTTCTCGCTGTTCATTGATGATATTTTCTCCGGACAACAGAGCCGGAGTCTTTTTTGCAGACGACAGTCAGGAGCGATTGCACGGCGGGCTTGCCTCTTTCAGGGAATGGTTCTTTGAAAATGAATTATTTGCGCTGCCGTTTAAAGATGTAAGGATAATAAATCATTCTCATGATTATACATTTCTTCCCGCAGTTATTGACGCTAACATTTATGGACCGGAATTTATAAAATATATCTCCTCCAAAAAAGGAGGAACCGTTATTAATAACAAAATAGAAAAGCCGGAATTACAAATAGTTCACCGTATTCCCGAATCAACTTACCAATTTTTTTTACGTTCATTCATCAATCCTGAATTTATTCATCATTCAGCTCCATTGCTTGAATATTTTTCCTCGCAAAGCAGCGTATCTCTTTCCAGTCGAATGTATATTTGCTGTCAAGGCAATGAGATGGATATTATTTGCTTTGCATCAGGGGGGAAACTGTTACTGTTCAACACATATCACGTCAGAAATGTTGATGATATGATATATTTTATCTCCTTTACCTGGAAACAGATGAAATTAAATCAAAAATCAGATGTAATCTATCTTGCAGGCGACATTGAAACAGACGGTGAACTTGCACAAAACCTGCGTCCTTTTATCAGAAACATAGATCAATCCTTCTCAGGTGACGAAATTCCTGTAATATTAAAACTTTCTGTATCTAAACGCCCTGATTTTCCTGTTGTTAAACTGCACTGCTAATTTTATTTATAACGAAATAAAGGAATTATACCTTTTCTAATAAATAATTTTGCCGTTTAAAATTAATATCTTACCTTTGCCGCCGTTAATAACAAAATAAAAATGGCAATCGAATATTTCCACAGCAGTAATGCAAAATTGATACTCAATATGACGTGTCAGTTGATGCCATTTTACCCCCCCCCCCCCCAATAAACGCCAAAACACCAACGGGTTATGTCATAATCCGTTTCGGGAAGTCCCGAAAACATTTACATACAATCTTAAATAATTCAGACATGAATGGAATAATTTTTCATTCAGGCGTGAATAATTTCCGTCACGACGGGAATGGTTTCCGTAACGACGGAATTGGTTTCCGTAACGACGGAATTGGTTTCCGTAACGACGGAATTGGTTCCCGTAACAACGGAAATGGTTTCCGTAACGACGGAATTGGTTGCCGTAACAACGGAATTGGTTGCCGTAACAACGGAAATGGTTGCCGTAACAACGGAAATGGTTGCCGTTATGTCTTTGGAAACGCTCATCAATAAAGGATTTAATAATAAAAACATCAAAATTTACAGTAGTATTAATCAAAACATTAACTTTTATATAAAATGAAAAGAATCTTTTTAACAATGACGGCGCTCTTCACGTTGAGCGCAATTGGCGCTTCGGCGCAGGTAACAATTGGATCACTTGCTGATCCTCAGAGTTTCTCAATCCTCGAACTGGAAGGCAAAGGTGAACGCGGACTCCGACTTCCGCAGCTTGACACCGACCAGCGCGACGCGCTTGTCAGTCTTTTTGCAGGACACGAAACAGAAGCCCTCGGCTTGCAGATCTTCAACACGGACACACAATGCGTCGAGACGTGGAACGGGATAGAGTGGATACAGGCGTGTTACAACAACACCCCAACCCCGCCGCCCGCACCGCTCTCCGCCGTCTCTTGCGGCATCACCAACACCGGCGCTACAGTGTTTACCGCCAAAGTTGATCCTTATGCTGTGAAATACGAGTTCTTTGACAACGGATCTCCGCAGGGCAAGCAGACAAGCAACAGTATTGACTTTAAAACAGCAAGGACAGTCAGTGAAATAACGGTGAGATACTATTACCCTCTCTCGTTCTTGAAGCCAAAGATGGTTGAAGTGGAAGGCAATGATGGCAGCGAATGGAAATACGGCGAGAGCAATACCGGCACTAACGTAACTATTCCCGATTTGCAGTGGGCTGAAACAGAAATAACCCAGGCGCAGTTTGAGTATGTCTTCCCTGACAGAGCAGGCGTTACCACCTGTGATTACAATCAACCCAGTTATAATTTCTTTAGCTGCAGCAATACTGATGAATATATTGATCTTTCCGAACCCTCGTCCTCCAAGCCGGCTGATATGATCAGCTGGTATGACGCCATTGCGTATTGCAACAAGCTTAGCGCGATGGAAGGGAAGACGCCTGTTTATACTGTTTCCGGTGTTGACGACTGGTTACATTTTGCTTATACCTCAATACCATCAGAAACTGATGCCAACTGGCATGACGCCACCTGCAATTTCACAGCCGACGGCTACCGCCTTCCTACCAGCAGCGAGTGGGAATATGCCGCTCGCGGCGGTGTAAAGTCGTCGCAGGATTATATTTACTCAGGCAGCGATATTGCTGATGATGTTGCGTGGTACTCGGGCAATGTATATGTAGGTTCAAAATACAGCACCCACCCTGTGAAGACTAAAGTCGCCAACGTGTTTGGTCTGTACGATATGTCCGGCAATGTCTGGGAATGGTGCTGGAACCAGTATGATGATCCATTCCCGCAGGCAACACCTACAGGTGATGCAGTTGGCTCTGAGGGGAGTTCTTCCTACCACATTCTTCGCGGCGGCGGCTGGAGCGATGATGCTGACGGCTGCTGCGTTTCGCTCTATATCGATGGCTACCCGTCTGACCGGAGCTATGTGTATGGGTTTCGGGTTGTTTGCAGGAGGGATTGAGTTTTATTTTCTTTCCAGCACTTTGTCGTAGATTTTCCTGACTTTCATCCCTGCATCTTCCCATGTTATCGCATTGACTTCTTTTTTGCCTTCTACTTTAAGATATTCATACATGGATGGGTAAGTAACGATAGAATACATTGCGTCAGCCATTGCGTCGATATCCCAATAATCTACTTTAACAGCATTGTTAAGGATTTCGGCGCAGCCTGACTGTTTTGAAATTATTGACGGAACGCCGCATTGCATCGCCTCGAGCGGTGAAATTCCGAATGGTTCTGATACAGATGGCATCACGTAAATGTCGCTCGATTTAAGCATTTCGTACACTTGCGCACCTTTCAAAAAACCTGTGAAATGAAACTTGTCAGAAATATTTCTTTGCGCCGCAAGTCGAATCATCTGATTCATCATATCTCCACTGCCAGCCATCACAAAGCGCACATTTTTAGACTTGTTCAACACACGTGCAGCAGCTTCCACAAAATATTCCGGACCTTTCTGCATTGTTATTCGTCCAAGAAATGTAACAATTTTATCGTTAGTATGTTTATGCGACTGAATGGCTTGGATTTCGTCGCTTAACGGCTCAACAGCATTGTGAATAGTCGTAACTTTCGCAGGGTCTTGATGATATTTTTCTATCACAGTCGAGCGTGTCAGATTGCTTACCGTGATTATGTGATTTGCATTGTCCATTCCATCTTTTTCGATATTGTAAACTTGCGGATTTACTTTTCCTCTGCTACGGTCGAAATCCGTAGCGTGAACGTGGATTACAAGCGGTTTTCCCGTAACGTTTTTCGCGTGTATTCCCGCAGGATATGTCAGCCAGTCGTGGGAATGAATAATGTTCGTTTCGACCGTTCTTGCTATCACGCCTGCTACAATCGAATAGTTGTTGATTTCTTCAAGCAGATTCGACGGATAGCGTCCTGAAAACTCAAGGCAACCGAGTTCATTTGTAGGATAATAACTGAAATTGGCGTAAATATTATTTCTTAAATCGAAATATAGCGATGCGGGCATCATTTTGCCTGTTTTTTTTGTAACCTGTTCTTCCGTAACTTCTTTCCATACAACAGGCGTATTGTTCAGTCCGATAATGGTGAGAAAACTTCTGTCTTCATCACCCCATGGACGCGGGATAGCAAAAGTCAGTTCCATATCTTCCTGCATCGACATACCTCGTGTCAAGCCATAACTTGCAGTTCCAAGTCCACCGAGTATGTGTGGTGGAAATTCCCAACCGAACATCAGCGCTTTCATAGGATTGTATTTTTATTTCGCCGTTTTCCCTGTCAAATCCATCCAGAGTTCGTCGGCATAGAACGGTGCGATGGGCGCCATAAGTTGCGATACGGTTTTCAGGCAAGTATAAAGCGTTTGACAGGCAGACAGCTTGTCTACATTCATCTCGCCTCCCCAAAATCGTTTTCGGTTGAGGCGGACATACCAGTTGCTTAAATTGTCGTTTACAAAATCGTTGATAGCTCTGCCCGCTTTTGTCGGTTCGTAAGATTCGTAGTATTCATCGACTTCTTTGATAAGAGAATTGAGCAACGAAATTATCCAGCGGTCTATTTCTGGACGTTTTTCAATCGGCACTTCCTGCTCTGTGCCGTCGAATCCATCGACATTGGCATAAAGAGCGAAAAAGGAATAGGTGTTATATAGTGTTCCAAAGAATTTGCGGCGTACTTCCTCCACTCCTTCCGTATCGAATTTCAGGTTGTCCCAGGGGTTGGAATTTGCAATCATATACCACCGCAGGGGGTCGGAGCCGAACTGTGCGATAACGGCTGACGGGTCAATCGAATTGCCAAGCCGTTTTGACATCTTGTTGCCGTTTTTATCAAGCACCAAACCTGTGGAAATCACATTTTTGAATGCTACCGAGTCCATTACCATCGCGCTGATTGCGTGAAGCGTGAAAAACCAGCCGCGTGTCTGGTCAACGCCTTCCGAGATGAAGTCGGCAGGATAGTTCGAGCCGTTATTGACGAGTTCTTTATTTTCGAACGGATAATGCATCTGTGCAAAGGGCATAGCTCCGCTGTCGAACCATACGTCGACAAGGTCGGTTTCTCGAATCATAGGCTTGCCTGATTTGGAAACTAAAATAATCTCATCAACAAACGGGCGATGCAAGTCGATTTTGTCTATATCGTTTTCTTTGAAAGGGCTTTTCTTCATCACTCCGGCTGCAATTGCTCTGTCGATTTCGGAGAATAGTTCTGCGACAGAACTGATACAGATTTCTTCTTTGCCGTCTTCTGTTCGCCAGATGGGCAGCGGTGTTCCCCAGTAGCGCGAGCGCGACAGGTTCCAGTCCTGCAGATTTTCGAGCCACTTGCCGAAACGCCCCGTTCCGGTCGATTCCGGATGCCAGTTGATTGTGTTGTTGAGTTCAATCATGCGGTCGCGGCAGGCGGTAGTGCGGATAAACCAGCTGTCTAACGGATAATACAGCACCGGCTTGTCGGTGCGCCAACAATGCGGATAATTGTGCGTGTGCTTTTCTTTCTTGAATAATAATCCGCGTTCCTGCAACCAAAGACAGATTTCTGTGTCGAGCGACAAATGTTCAGACGGGAGTTCCTTATAGTATGCGTCTTTTACATATTTTCCTGCAAACGGCAGATAAAGTTTTGCATCAATATTTGTTTTTACAAAATGTTCATCTAAATCGTCGAGTATGTAGAATTTTCCTGTTAAATCGACCATCGGGACCTGTTTCCCGTTTTTATCCAGAAGCAGCATTGGTGCGATGCCGTAATTTTTGGCAACCTTATCGTCGTCCGTACCGAAAGTGGGTGCTATGTGAACGATTCCCGTGCCGTCTTCTGTGGTAACGAAGTCGCCGGAAATAATGCGGAATGAAGACCCGTTGCCTCCGGAAAGAGGTGAAACTAAAGGTATCAGCTGTTCATATTCCAAACCTACTAAATCTTTTCCCTTGTATTTTTCCAGGATTTCGCAGTCGTTCTTACCGATGACGGACGGCAAAAGAGTTTCTGCCAGTATCAAGTTGAGATCTTCTTTTGTATATGGATTTTTTGTTTTAATCTTTACATAATCAATTCTCTCGCCAACGCAGAGCGCGGTGTTTGACGGTAATGTCCAGGGCGTTGTTGTCCATGCTAAAAAGTATGTATTCTCGGTATTTTTTGCTTTGAACTGCGCGATGCAGGTTAAATCCTTAACGTCGCGCCAGCATCCCGGCTGATTCAGCTCATGGGTGCTTAAGCCAGTTCCGGCGGCGGGAGAATATGGCTGAATCGTGTAGCCCTTATAGAGGTATCCTTTTTTATACAGTTCTCCCAGCAAGTACCAGAGCGTTTCTATGTAACTGTTGTTGCAGGTGATGTAGGGATGCTCGGTATCTACCCAGTATCCCATTTTTTTTGTCAGATCTTCCCACTCGGAGGTGAATTTCATTACGTCCCGGCGGCAGGCGGCGTTGTAGTCTTCGACCGAGATAGTTTTTCCGATGTCTTCTTTTGTTATTCCGAGATTCTTTTCAACTCCGAGTTCTACGGGCAGCCCGTGAGTATCCCAGCCTGCTTTTCGATTTACCCGAAAACCTTTCATCGTTTTGTAGCGACAGATTATGTCTTTTATCGAGCGGGCGATGACATGATGGATGCCCGGCATTCCGTTCGCAGACGGCGGTCCTTCATAAAAGACAAATGACGGGCTGCTTTTGCGGATTTCGAGGCTCCGTCGGAAAACTTCGTCTGTTTCCCACTGCAAGAGGATTTTTTTGTTTACTGCCGGAAGGTCGAGGCTGTTGTATTCTTGAAATTTTTTGTTCATTGCTGTAAATCTGAATGGTGAATACAAATCGG
This sequence comes from Dysgonamonadaceae bacterium, assembly GCA_031267615.1. GTDB lineage: Bacteria > Bacteroidota > Bacteroidia > Bacteroidales > Azobacteroidaceae > Azobacteroides. The sequence goes on along the minus strand of JAIRYM010000049.1, from coordinate 28,462 downwards.
ATGTTTTACTTTTTTCGCGGAAAGAGAGGGATTCGAACCCCCGGTACAGTTACCCGTACACCGCATTTCGAGTGCGGCCCGATCGACCACTCCGGCATCTTTCCCTGTCGATAACCGGTGCAAAGGTACAATATTTTTGGTACATTGATGCAAAATATAAAAAAAAATACGTACATTTGCAGCGCCAACGTTTAAATTAAGAAGTTATTTATGAAAGGGGGTCGACGCGACGTCGCCCTCCTTTTTTTTTTAGTAGAATTTTGTATCTTTGCAGTTCAATAGAACAACATTTAAAAAAAATACAAATGGCAACAAAACATTTCATTACATTCGATCTCGGCGCGACAAGCGGACGCACCATACTCGCAACCCTGTCCGAAAACAGGCTCGACATGAAAGAACTTAACAGATTCCCAAACAAAATCATGAGAATCGGCAACCGGTATTGCTGGAACATATATTCTCTCTTCGAATCCCTGAAAGACGGACTGAAATCCGCCGCCGCCCTGAACGTCGCAATCGACTCCATCGGAATCGACACCTGGGGCGTAGACTTCGCGCTTCTCGGAGAAGACAATACCATACTTTCGCTGCCGCGATCCTATCGAGACCCGTATACCAACGGGATTCCGGAAGAATACTTTAAGATAATACCGTGCGAAACAGTTTATGATCTCACCGGCATTCAGATCATGAATTTCAACAGCATTTTTCAGTTATACGCCCTTTCAAAAGAAAACAATTCAGCGCTGAAAGCAGCTAGAAAGTTACTTTTCATGCCCGACGCCCTCGCCTTTCTTCTTACCGGGAAACAAGTCATGGAATACACAATCGCCTCAACCTCGCAGTTAATCAATCCGAGGACAAGACAGATAGAACCGCGGCTGGCTGAAGCGGCAGGAATATCGGCCGATCTTTTCGCATCCCCCGTCATGCCCGGCACAGTCATCGGCACGCTTCACGACCACATAGCCCGCGAGACAGGAATCAGGGAAAAAATTCCAGTCATCGCGGTAGCAGGACACGACACCGGATCAGCGGTAGCCGCCGTCCCGGCAGAAGACGAAAACTTTGCATACTTAAGTTCCGGCACCTGGTCGCTGATGGGAATCGAGCTGAAAAATCCGGTAATCAACACCATCACCCGCGAAAAAAACTTCACAAACGAAGGCGGCGCAGAAGGCACAGTCCGTTTCCTGAAAAATATCACCGGCATGTGGCTTCTCGAACAGTGTCGCAAAGAATGGTCAGCCGCCGGCGTTACGTACACCTATTCCGACATCGCAGAACTGTCGACGCAAGCCACAGCCTTCCGGTCACTGATAGATCCCGACGCCGCCTGTTTCGCCAATCCGGAAAGCATGACGGAAGCCATTGCCGACTTTTGCAGAAAGACAAAACAGCCTGTTCCCGAAGATCATGCCGGTATCATCCGCTGCATCTTCGACAGTCTTGCACTCAAATATAAATATGTATTCAACAGTCTGCAGCAGACAGTGCCGTTCAGGATAACAAAGCTGCATGTCATCGGCGGCGGCTCGCAAAACAGGCTGCTCAATCAGTTTACCGCCAGCGCTACCGGCGTCACCGTTGCCGCCGGACCGTCCGAAGCGACAGCCGCAGGCAACGCAATGATGCAGGCAAAAGGACTCGGAGCAGTCGCTTCGCTGCATGATATTCGGAAAATAATTGCTAATTCATACGTTCCCGAGATCTTCGAGCCTCAGGACACCGAATGTTTTGAGAAGGAGTACGGCCGGTTTACGGAGTTGCTGTATTAATTCTTCAGCGCATCAATTTTTCTCAGCGCTTTCTTCATTTTATCCATCGCCGTGTCCAGCTGTTCAAAAGAATGTGTAGCCATAGGCGAGAAACGTACCAGCGTATCGTTGCCTGAAACTGCGGGTGCAACCACCGGATTAACAAAAATGCCGTCATCAAATAAATCGCGCGTAAGAGCAAAAGTTTTGTTATTATCTCGGATATATATCGGTATGATCGGCGTGGAAGTATGTCCTATCTCGCATCCCATTTCGCGAAAGCCTTTGAGAGCATAATTAGTAAGTTTCCAGAGATGCTCAATTCGTTCCGGCTCGCTTACCATTATGTCGAAAGCGGCGCTTGCTGCGGCAGTCGCGCCTGGTGTACTGCTGGCGCTGAAAAGATATGAACGGGAATTATGTCTTAAATAATTTATGACAGGATCGGAAGCGGCAATAAATCCGCCTATTGAAGCGAGTGATTTGCTGAACGTACCCATCACCAGATCGACTTCCGGCAGAAGACCGAAGTGATCGCACGATCCGCGTCCCTGACGTCCGAGAACACCCAGACTGTGAGCTTCATCCACCATCACGGCTGCATTGTACTGCTTTGCCAGACGGACAATGTCGGGAATATTTGCGATGTCGCCTTCCATACTGAAAACGCCATCAACAATGATCAGTTTGATTTTGTCGGCAGCGCATTTCTGCAACTGTTTTTCGAGGGAATCCATATCGTTATGGCGAAATTTGAGTTTTTCTGCGAACGAAAGTCGATGCCCTTCTATGATCGATGCGTGATCGCGTTCGTCCCAGAGGATGTAGTCTTCTCTGCCTGTAACACAGGATACGACGCCCAGGTTTACCTGAAATCCGGTGGAATATATGATCGCGTCGTCTTTTCCCATGAAATCGGCAAGCTTTCTTTCCAGCGCGAGATGAATGTCCAGAGTACCGTTAAGGAGACGGCTTCCTGCCATGCCGGTGCCGTATTTGCGTGTCGCTTCTATGGATGCTTCCTTTACTTTCGGGTGATTGGTGAGTCCGAGGTAGGAGTTTGACCCGAACATCAAAACTTTTTTACCGTTTATTATTACTTCCGTGTCCTGATCGCTTTCTATGGATCTGAAATAGGGATAAATGCCCAGGGCTTTTGTTTTTTGCGGAACGTCGTATTTACCGAGTTTTTCAACAAGAAGGTTGTTCATTTCAATTTTATTTTAGCGTGCAAAGGTAATTAATTTTTATTAATACTGATATAATTTTTTCTGTTTTTTGTTATCTCCGTCTTATTCTTATCTGAATGGCATTGTCTACCGGGTTTTCGCTTGCAAGAATAATGTAGCCGCCGCCGCCTGCGCCGCTCAGTTTCCATCCTGCAACTTTGTCTCTGTACTGCTCCAGAACTTTGAGTATGTCTTCGCTTACCATATCGGGAAACATTGAGATCTGTGATTCAAAACTGTGTCGCATCGCGGCTCCGAAGCGTTTTAAATCTTTTTGACGGATTGACTGCCAACATTCTTCCGAGGCTTCGCTTAAATTTCTGGCGCCGGATTCTGTTACGGAAGAATTTGTTAAGACGTCATAACTGTCTTGCCGGGGATAGAGGAGTACCAGCCAGATGTGTTTCTCGAGCCAGTCGAGGATGTCGTTGTCAAGGATTTTTTCTATGGCGGACGGCCAGAACTGTCCGTCATAATACAGACGGTTTAATCCGGGCAGCACAATGCCAAGCGCATCCTGAGATCCGCTAATGTATTTTGAACCGGGGGGATTTTCATAACAGAACAGAGTGCGGGCAAGTGTTTCTCTGTCGCCGGAGGGAATGTCAACCTGCCAGAGTTCGATGGCTTTCTTCCGCGAACTGGTGGACATGCCGCTCCTATCGTTAAACTCGCAGTCGGGTTCGATTGAGATCGTGATGACCGGTCCCGAATGTTTTTCGCTGACGTGTGGCTGATCAAGCCAGCCGCCTGCAAGATCGATACGGTATGGAATCCGACATTCTTCCCTCAGAGAAGTTGTGGAACGGACCGGCAAATCTCCGTGAGGCACGCGCCGGCTGACAATGTATTCGATGCCGAGCTCCCTGCATAATGTTTCTTTCAGAGTACTGTGTCCGTCGCTGTTGACGTAGAATATGTCCGGCTTCAGATTTTTTATCTCTTCAAGAAAATCTATCAGACCGCTGCCCTGATTTATCCACGCATCTTTTACCGTTTTCAAAGATTTTACCATATAAAGCCGCTCATGTTCGTTATTAAACGGTTTGCGTGCTTTCAGTTCAAAGACAGTTCTGTCCGAACCGATTCCTGCATAAAGATCGCCATAACGGGATGCGGCTTCAAAGAAGGCGACGTGTCCGCTGTGAAGCATGTCGTAGCAGCCGCTTACAAATACTTTTTTTCTGGTCACTGTGTTGTGTTTTTGTAATTTATATTTATTTGACCGGACGGTTAAAAGAACAGCTGTAACTGTGCTGCAACCGCGTGACTGTTGCCCGATAATTTGTCATCGGTATAAATATAGTTCATCTGAATCTTTGTCAGATACGCCATATAGTAATTTACGCCCAGGGTAACGTCGCCGGTTTCATTCATGCTGTTGTTGAAGAAATCATATTTGGCGACGAGCTCCCACTTTGACGGCGCGGCTTTCCAGACACAGGAGGCATAATAACCGTGACGGTTTATATTGCCCGTTTTTGCGGCGACATATTCCGACCGGAAGTAGCAGTGTTTACCGTCATAAACCCCGCCCGCAGCCCACGCCCTGCGGGAATAATTACCCGAAGGGAGAATACTGCCGTTATCCTCAAGCATTGATATTTTGCCGTCATAAATCGAACCGCCGATTTTCAGTCCTTTTAATGGCTGAAGATAAACGGTGCCGATAAAATCCTTGTGACTGTCGCGGTCTTTGGTATTCAGTCCGGTTCCGTTAAACAGTCCGGCGTAATACTCAATAATATGAAACATTTTTCCGGACAGCATGACGCCAGCATCGCGTCCCGCCTTCACTCCGCGTCCGTCAAACTGGTTGAAGTCGCCCGCACTGCCAGCCATTGCCGACACCGAACGGGAAGGATAAACCGTTTCAAATCTCGAGGCAGACATCGGATTTTCGATCGTAAACGGGATTTTAAACTGTCCGAACCTTATGTTCACTTCATCCGACGGCAAATATTCTCCATACATCTCCTGCATCGCCGTGTTCGGACCGGCGTCAATCATCGCCATATATCCGAACTGCTGTTTTTCGCCCAGTCTTCCCGTCGCAAAAAGTATTATCCTCGCCACGTCGAAAGATGAGTTGGGCTCGCTGAAATTCGCTACAGCCTGTCCATATCCGCTCAGGATGAAATGTTCACTTTGAAAAGCCTTTTTAAATTTCTGTTCTTCTTTCTGTGCAGACACGTTCAGTCCTGCCAGAATCATTGCCGCTGTAAAAAACACATACTTCTTCATATATTTTTTTATTATTTCCCCTGCCTGGGGGCGCAAAGATATGGAAAATAATTAACAAATAATAATAAATAAAATTTTTTTTTCTTTTTGTCCTCGCGCTTCGCGCTGCGGTCGTTTCGCATTGATATTCTCGTCCGCAGTGCTTGCGGAAGCAAATCCACGTTGATATTCTCTTCTGCAAGCGTGGGGGAGACGAACCGCTTTAAAGTTTTGCTTCCGCAGGAGTGGGGGAGAGGATACTGAATATTCCGTTTTTCCTGTCAAAACGCACGCCGTCGCATTTGAAAAAATTTTCAATACTGCCGTCATGCTTAAGCTGGACGGGAGTTCCGATCTTCAGTCCATGCCTGTCCAGCAGCCACAACCTGTCGGAAATTTGCATAGCAAGTTCCACATCATGAGTCGAAAGAAAAACCGTTTTGTTTCTCTCCCGTGCAAGCATCATCAGTAAACGCATCATCTCCACACGGCTTGGGAAATCGAGAAATGCAGCCGGTTCATCAAGAAAAATCACGGGAGTTTCCTGCGCCAGAGTTTTTGCAATCATCACCTTTTGCCGTTCCCCGTCGCTCAAAGTATGTACTGACCGGTCGGCAAGATCCCTGATCTTCATGCAGGCGACGGCGTCATCAACAGCCGCCCTGTCCGCCGCGCTCAGCCTTCCCCAGAACCCGGTATGCGGATTCCGTCCCAGTCCCACCATATCACGCACCACCATATCACGCACCGTCACCCTTTCCGTCAGCACCACGCCGACAGTTTTTGACAGATCCTGCATCGAAAATTCTTCTATCCGCTTGCCGGCAATCAAAATATCACCTCCAAATTTAGGCAGAAACCCTGCCAGCGTTCTCAGCAGTGTAGATTTACCTGCACCGTTAGCGCCCAGCAGACAGGTAAGTTCACCACAATTAATTACGGCATCAAGATTACAGGCAACAGTGCGTTTCTCTTTACCCTCACGATACCCGATCGACAAATGGCTGATTTCAACAGTAGCTATCATCTATTAATATTATTTTCGGCAAAGGTAAATAAAAAAAATTTGCCGGTATCAAAAAAAGTCGTACCTTTACGTGCTTTTTCAAGCGGGAAAGCATAAATTTTTAAAAATCAAAACACCTGAAAATGATTGATAATCAAGACAGAATTATTCGCATCGATATTGAAGACCAGATGAAATCCGCCTACATCGACTACTCAATGTCGGTAATCGTATCACGAGCGCTGCCCGATGTGCGCGACGGTCTGAAACCCGTTCACCGCCGCGTGCTCTTCGGAATGAACGAAACAGGAAGCACCTCCGATAAACCCTATAAAAAATCGGCGCGCATAGTTGGCGATGTCATGGGTAAGTATCATCCGCACGGCGACTCGTCGATCTACGGCACCCTCGTCCGCCTCGCACAAAACTGGACAATGCGCTACCCGCTCGTTGACGGGCAGGGCAACTACGGCTCTGTTGACGGCGACTCACCCGCAGCAATGCGTTACACCGAAGCGCGAATGGACAAACTCGCCGAAGAAATGCTTCACGACATCGACAAAGAAACAGTCGACTGGCAACTCACCTACGACGACAAAGGAAAAGAACCGTCCGTCCTTCCGACCCGCATACCAAACCTTCTCATCAACGGAGCATCAGGAATCGCAGTCGGTATGGCAACCAACATGCCGCCACACAACCTTACCGAAGTCATCAACGCCACGCTCGCATACATCGAAGTCCGCGGCGCAATCGACGTCGAAGGACTGATGCAATACGTAAAAGCCCCCGACTTCCCGACAGGCTCCTCAATCTACGGATACGCAGGCGTACGCGATGCCTTTGAAACAGGACGCGGACGGATTATTATTCGCGGAAAAGCCGAAATAGAAACAGAAAATAACCGCGAAAAAATCATCATCACCGAAATACCTTACCTTGTCAACAAGGCCGAGCTCATTAAACACATCGCCGACCTCGTCTATGAAAAGAAAATCGAAGGCATATCCAACGTGAACGACGAATCCGACCGCCGCGGAATGAGAATCGTGGTCGATATAAAACGCGACGGCAATTCGAGCGTAATACTCAACAAATTATACAAGCTGACAGCATTACAGTCATCGTTTAGCGTAAACAACGTAGCGCTCGTCAAAGGACGCCCCTACACACTCAATTTAAGAGATTTAATCAAATATTTTGTTGAACACCGCATAGATGTCGTAACCCGCCGCACGCAATTCAATCTCAGAAAAGCAGAAGAACGCGCACATATCCTTCAAGGGCTGATCATAGCCTCCGACAATATCGACGAAGTAATACAAATAATCCGATCATCGAAAAGCCCTGCAGAAGCCATCGAAAGACTGACAACGCGCTTTTCGCTGACAGAAATACAGGCTCGCGCCATCGTCGAGATGCGTCTCCGGCAGCTCACAGGGCTCGAACAGGACAAACTGCGAGCCGAATACGACGAAGTACAGCGCCTCATCGCCGACCTCAAAGACATCCTTGACAACGAAGACCATTTGATGAACGTAATCAAAGATGAACTCATTGAAATCCGCAGCAAATACGGCGACACACGTAAAACGGAAATCATTTATGCCACAGAAAACTTCAATCCCGAAGACTTCTACGCCGACGACGAAATGATAATTACCATATCACACGAAGGCTACATCAAGCGCACGCCGCTCGCAGAGTTCCGCTCGCAAAACCGCGGCGGAGTAGGCGCTAAAGGCTCCGAAACAAAAGAAGATGACTTCGTAGAATATATCTATCCCGCAAGCATGCACGCCACAATGCTCCTTTTCACAAAAAAAGGACGCTGCTACTGGCTCAAAGTCTATGAAATACCCGAAGGCTCGAAAACCTCGAAAGGACGCGCTATTCAGAATCTGCTCAACATTGATCCCGACGACAAAGTAACAGCATTCGTACGCATCAAGCATTTAAACGACAAAGAATTTGTATGCTCGCGTTTCCTGATGTTCTGCACAAAAAGAGGTATTATCAAGAAAACCCTGCTCGAAGCATATTCACGTCCAAGGGCTAACGGTGTAAATGCCATACTGCTGCGCGACGATGACGAACTCATAGGAGTACGCATGACCAACGGCGCAAACGAAATAATCCTCGCTAACCGCAACGGGCGTGCGCTTCGTTTCAACGAACGGAAAGTCCGCGCAATGGGACGCAACGCCGCCGGCGTAAAAGGGATGAAACTCGACAATGCACAGGACGAAATAATCGGTATGGTTTGCATCAAAGACCTCGAAAACGAAACCATCCTCGTAGTCTCGGAACAGGGTTATGGGAAACGTTCCAAAATAGATGACTACCGTATCACCAACCGAGGCGGCAAAGGTGTCAAAACCCTGAACGTAACCGACAAAACAGGACTTCTGGTTGGCATCAAAAACGTTACCGAAGACAACGACCTGATGATAATCAACAAGTCGGGAATCACAATTCGTCTTGCGGTAGCCGATTTGAAAGTAATTGGACGCGCCACGCAGGGTGTCCGTCTCATCAACCTCGACAAGCGCGGCGACGTAATCGCTTCCGTCTGCAAAGTCATCTCCGAAAAAGATATGGAAACCATTAACGAAAAAGCGGAAAAAGAGGCGAAAGAAGACCTCGAACGACTGGAAATTTTGCCCGATGATGATGATTTTGAAGGAGAAACAGAAGAAATTGATGGAAATAATGATACAAATTGAAAAATAGTTATTATTTTTACGGTAAATTAAAAAACACTGCAATATGAAAAAGATTTTATTTACAACAGTTTTGTGCCTGATTGCAAGCATAACATTCGCACAAAAGAGAGCGCTGAGAGACGTTAATTTTGAACTAAAAAGCGCTACCCCGAATATAACCGAGGCAAGAGCACAAATTAAGAACGCACTCACAAACCCGGAAACAGACAAGTTAGCAGAAACGTGGTACCTCGCCGGCGCTGTCGAAAACAGAGTGTTTGAACAGGAACGCGACAAATATTCTACACAAGAGCTGACTGATGCCAAACCCAATGAAGCAGCTATGTACCCTGCTCTCGCCGCTGTTTATCCTTATTTCCTGAAAGCAATTGAGTACGACCGCTTGCCAAATGAAAAAGGACAGGTTAAACCAAAATATATCAAAAATATTAAGACTATACTTTGGAACAATCGTCCGCACTATAGCTATGCTGGCGGTTATTATTACAACCTGAAAAAATATAAAGAAGCTTACGAAAACTTCCGTACTTACGGTGACATTGCCAAACTCGACATTTACGATGAGAAAGACAGAAAAAAATGGGAACTTGTTGATTCTATTGAGGCTCAAATACGTTTCAACGCTGCAATGATGGCGCAAGCAGCAGATTTACATCTTGAAGCGACTGAACTTCTCGAGGAAATCAAGGACAAAGGCTATAACGAAGAAGAAGTGTATCGCAGTTTGCTCGCTGAATATCAATCACGACAGGATATTGCCAATTTTGAAAAGACCGTACTTGAAGGATTTAAGAAATATCCGAATGTGGATTTCATTATGCTGAACAAAATTCAGATTGACCTGGATAAAGGAAATACTGATGAAGCCATATCCAATATTAATTCAGCAATAGCCTTAAATCCGAACAATGCAGAACTGTACAAGGTGCTTGGTATTGTCTATGAAAAAGCGGAAAATACCGACCTTGCCGTTGCAAACTTGAAAAAGGCGCTTGAATTTGACCCCAATAGTGAAGATTACAACGCAATTCTCGGACGTATATTTTTCAATCTCGGCATAAAAACAAGAACAGAGGCTGATAATAATAAAGATGATGCCCAAAAAGCATTGTTGCAAAAATCCAAAGATTATCAAAAAGAAGCATTGCCTTTTTTCCGTAAAGTTTATGAGCAAAATTCAGAACATAAACAGGCAGTATACGCTTTATTTTCAATCTATTACAATTTAGATATGGGTAAAGAATTAGACGAAATTGAGCCTGCCTATAATAAGTTTTACAAAACAGAGAATTAAATTTTGCTAAATTCTACCTGTTTCGGAACTTCATTGCGAAGATAATAAAAGTCCAAAGTTGATGTTTTTATTTTGCACAAAAGCATCAACTTTGTGCTATTTTTCAGTTTTTTTCTCGTTTCCTTTGCTTACCTGCCAAAAAGTTATTACTTTTGCAAAATATTTTAACGAAAAAACTCCGTTATGAGTAATTCCGCTTTATTCTTTGTCGTACTCGTTACGGCAGTATTTATGGTGTTAGCCGCTCTATATCTTGCCGTATGGATGGCGCCCAAGTCAACCAATGCCCTCAAAGGCGAACCCTACGAGTGCGGTATCCAAACTCGCGGACCATCGTGGGCACAGTTCAAAGTCGGGTATTACCTGATTGCCATCTTGTTTCTCGTATTCGATGTTGAAACGGTGCTACTCTTCCCTTGGGCAACTATTTTCAAAAGCGTCGGCGTTGATGGACTGATTCTCGTTTCGTTTTTTATCATAATCCTCGCTCTCGGACTTGTCTATGCGTGGAAGAAAGGAGCGTTGGAATGGAAGTAAAAAACATCAAAATCCCCAATATGAAGACGGAGGACTTCAAGGATAACGAATATCTCGAACAGTACCTCCAAGAACTTCGCGCAAGTGGAGTAAACATTGCGATTGCCAAACTCGATGACCTCATCAACTGGGGACGTTCAAATTCGGTTTGGCCACTCACTTTCGGCACTAGCTGCTGCGCTATTGAGTTTATGTCGCTCGGAGCGGCTAGATACGACTTTGCCCGCTTCGGATGGGAAGTTACGCGCAACAGCCCCCGTCAGGCAGACGTGATATTCATCTGCGGCACGATAGTTCACAAGATGGCGCCCGTCCTCAAACGCCTCTATGACCAAATGGCTGAACCCAAGTACGTTATGGCACTCGGAGGCTGCACTATCAGTGGCGGACCATTTAGAAAATCATATCACACAGTGCTTGGTGTTGATAAAATCATTCCGGTGGATGTCTATGTTCCCGGCTGCCCGCCCCGTCCCGACGCAATGATTTATGGAATGATGCAACTCGCAAGAAAAATTAAAGTGCAGGAGTTCTTCAAATTGCCGAAACAGCCGGAAGTGAAAGCAGAAGAAAAGATAGAAGAAATTTCTGAAGGGAAATAACAGAGAGATTATGTAATGGAGTGTTCGAAGCAAATAATAATCAACGGCGACAGTCGTCAAATGAGCGAACTCAAAGATAAGAGCATTCACTTGATTGTAACGTCGCCACCCTATTGGCAATTGAAGGACTACGGCTCGGACAGCCAAATCGGATTTAACGACAGTTACGAAAGTTACATCAACAATCTGAATATAGTTTGGGCGGAATGTTTTCGCGTGTTGCATGAGGGTTGCCGGCTGTGTGTCAATATCGGCGACCAGTTTGCGCGTTCCGTTTACTATGGACGCTACAAGGTTATTCCCATTCATTCGGAAATCATAAGATTTTGTGAAACCATCGGATTTGACTTTATGGGACAGATTATCTGGCAAAAGCAAACGACGATGAATACAAGCGGCGGCGGCGCGGTAATGGGCAGTTTTCCGCATCCGCGCAACGGCATCGTGAAGCTGGATTTTGAATATATCCTGCTGTTCAAAAAGCAAGGAAACGCGCCGAAACCCACTGCCGAACAAAAAGAACATTCCGCAATGACCAAAGAGGAATGGAACACTTATTTCAACGGACACTGGTATTTCAACGGCGCAAGGCAAGACGGACATTTAGCGATGTTTCCCGAGGAACTGCCGCGCCGGTTAATCAAAATGTTTTCATTTTCGCAAGAAACCGTTCTCGACCCTTTTATGGGCAGTGGCACAACGGCTTTGGCGGCAAGAAGATTGGGACGCAATTCGGTTGGATACGAAATCAATTCCGAATTTATTCCCTTAATTAGGGAAAAAATCGGAGGAGATGGTATGTTCGACAAAGTTGATGTAACCGTTATTCTCGCGAAAGCAAAAATTCTCTCCTACGATGAGGTAATCAAAAATCTGCCGTATCAATTTGTTGATACCCACAAAATCGACAAGAAAATAGACATCAAAAAACTGCAATACGGCTCGAAGATTGACGCCGGAAGCAGCGGACAGCGCGAGGAATATTTTACTGTAAAGGAAATCATCAGTCCCGAACTTATTCGCTTGAGTAATGATTTGATCATTCGTTTGATTGGCATCAAACAAAACCCGCCAATCAACGGCAAAGCCACCGAATATTTGCGCGAAAAACTGAAAGGTAAACGGGTCTTCCTGCGGCACGACAAAGTGAAGTATGATAACGAAAATCATTTACTGGCGTATCTGTATTTAGCAAACAAGACGTTTGTTAATGCGCATTTATTGAAGGCGGGGCTGGCGGAGGTAGACGAGAGTTTGGAGTTTAAGTATAAGGGTAAATTTTTGGAAATATGAAACAAAACAAATACTCCCTCGACTTCGGCAAAAAAGAAAAAGTCCTCAATTACGCCTGTCAAACCTATCAACTTTCGCGTCCGAATAAAGTTGGTGCGGTGATGGCGTTGATACGCGAATGTCAGCCGAAAACCTTTGACGAATGGCAGCAATGGTATTTTGACAATGCCTACACGGAAGCAAAAACGAAAACCAAAATCACACAGGAAAGTTTGCAGGAACTCGGCGAGCGACTTCACGAGAAAATCACGGAAGTGGTTATTCCCGAATGGGAGGCAGCATTCAAAGCGCTCACTTTACAGAATTGCATAGACTATATTTTCAATCTCACAATCAACCGCACTTACGACGGCTTTCTGCGTGAAAAATCGGTAGTCAATGACGGATTGGCAAAGATTTTTCCCGAAATATCCTTTGAAGAAAGCGACCCCGAACTCGACCATGCGGGCGACATTGATTATATTGCTAAAGTTGGCGACAAAGCATTGGGTATTCAGATAAAGCCCGTTACAGCAAAAGCCAATTTCGGCAACTATTCCGCCACCGAGCGCATGAAAGCCAGTTTTGCCGATTTCGAAGCGCAGTTTGGTGGTAAGGTGTTTGTTGTCTTCAGCCTCGATGGTGAGATTGCCAATAGAGAAATCATTGAAGAAATAAACGACGAAATCAAAAAAATCAATAACAAGAATAAGTAAAACAAAATATATGATTACTCTCGAAAAATTCCAAACTCTCCTTCCCTTCGTTACGGCGACGGTAAAAGGCGAAGTAATCTCTCTCGAAGTTCCGGCAGAGAAACTGCTTGAAGCCGCTACAGCACTCAAAAACAAAGGATATGACTACCTGCGTGACATCGTGGGGATAGATTACGGCAACACATTCGGAGTTATGTTGAGTATCTCTCATCCCTTCCTCTCCGATGAAATCGTGGTGCTGAAAGCAACAACTGCCAACAGAGAAAATCCAGTGTTTCCTTCTGTCATAAGTCTTTGGAAGTCTGCTGATTTGTACGAACGTGAAGTTCACGACTTTTTTGGCATCTCGTTTTCGGGCAATCCTGATATGCGCCGCATCTTTCTACGTCAGGACTGGAATGGCTATCCTCTTCGCAAAGAATACGACACAACCCCAGAACTAAACCCTATCCCGACGGAAAATGAAGACCTTGACGCCCTCGAAAACCTGCCCAAAATCAACGTCAATGCCAACAGCAAGTTCGAAATCCAACATTCGATTTTTGAAAAAGAAGAGTATGTAGTCAATTTCGGACCGCAACACCCTGCTACTCACGGCGTTCTTCATCTTCGCGTAGCGCTCGAAGGCGAAATAATAAAAAAAATTGACCCAAATTTCGGATACATCCACCGAGGAATAGAAAAAATCAGCGAAACATATACCTATCCGCAAATCCTGCATCTAACTGACCGTTTGGATTATCTGTCGGGTGCAATCAATCGACACGGACTGTGCCTCGCGGTAGAAAAAGGTCTCGAACTCGAAGTGCCTCAGCGTGCTCACTATATCCGCACCATCATCGACGAACTGACACGTATCGCCTCCCACATTCTCGGCTGGGGCTGTATGTGTATGGATATGGGCGCGATAACTGCTTTCGTGTATGGTATGCGCGACCGCGAAAAGATTATGGATATTTTTGAAGAAACTTGCGGCGGGCGACTGATGGCAAACTATTCCACCATCGGTGGCGTGATGTCTGACATTCATCCGAATTTTCAACGCAAGGTAAAAGAATTTATTCCCTATATGCGTAAGATGCTGAAAGAACACCATTTACTCTTTACCGGCAACCCCATTGCACGAGGACGAATGGATGGCGTGGGACACTTGAGCCGCGAACATGCAATTTCGCTAGGCGCAACAGGTCCCGTAGGACGCGCTTCGGGCTGGCGTAACGATATTCGCAAAATTGAGCCCTACGCAGCATATTCAAAGACGGAATTTACGGAAATGCAGCGTTCTGAAGGTATGACGTTCGACCGCTATATCATTCGCCTCGACGAGATAGAAGAATCACTCAAAATCGTTGAACAACTGATAGATAATATTCCGGGAGGCAATTATTGCGCCAAAGCAAAAGCGATTATCAAACTGCCAGAAGGCGACTATTTCCAGCGAGTGGAGAACGCTCGTGGTGAGTTCTGTGTATTTATTACCTCTCGCGGCGACAAATACCCATACAGAATACATTTCCGTTCGCCCTCTATGACATTAGTCAATGTGTTGAAAGCGATTACGCCAGGCACGAAAATTGCCGACCTTATAATGCTCGGAGGGAGTTTGGATTATGTTATACCGTGTATTGACAGATAAAAATAAAAGATATGTTTCATTTCAAAGTAATTACCGGCTGGATAGACGCTCTGCTTCGCACGTTTCTGAACGATGGATGGACACTTACAGTCGAATTTGTGTTGATAGGAATTGTCCTGCTGACGGTGTATGCCGTGATTGCGCTAATGCTGATTTGGGCGGAACGCAAGATTTGCGCATTTTTTCAGTGCCGGCTTGGCCCAACTCGTGTCGGTCCGTTTGGGCTATTGCAATCAGTGGCAGATATGATTAAAATCCTGCTCAAGGAAATCATTCGCCTCAACAAGGCTGACCGTCGGCTATTTCGCCTCGCAAGCTTTCTCGTCATCATCGCCTCGCTCTGCACTTTTGGTGCAATCCCATTCGACAAAGGGCTGCACGCGATAGATTTCAATATAGGCGTGTTTTATCTTCTCGCCGTTTCATCGCTCGGCGTGGTGGGAATTTTGCTCGCAGGATGGTCATCGAACAGCAAATACACGATGATTGGAGCGATGCGTTCTGGCGCCCAACTTATCAGCTACGAGCTCTCATGCGGACTCTCGCTGATGACAGTCGTTATCCTGTCCGGCACGATGCAACTCTCGCAAATAGTTGAACAGCAAGCTACAGGATGGTTTATCTTCAAGGGTGGTATCCCGGCACTGATTGCTTTTGTGGTCTATCTCATTGCTGGACACGCCGAAACAAATCGCGGTCCCTTCGACCTTCCCGAAGCCGAATCGGAACTTACAGCTGGTTACCACACAGAATATTCCGGTATTCAGTTCGGTTTTTTCTACCTTGCGGAATATCTTAATATGTTCATCATAGCTGCAATAGCATCTACAATGTTTCTCGGCGGGTGGATGCCGCTGCATATTTCAGGCTGGGACAGATTTAATCAGGTGATGGATTATATCCCGCCTGTAGTGTGGTTTTTCGGCAAAACAGCGTTCTGCGTGTTTATGGCGCTTTGGGTGCGCTGGTCGTTTCCTCGCCTGCGAATTGATCAACTGCTGAAATTAGAATGGAAAATCCTGATGCCTATTAGTTTTGCGAATATCGTGCTAATGGCGATTTGGGTACTTCTTTTTAATTAAAAACTTAAAACTTTAAAAAAGAATTATGAATAATATTAAGGAGTTTTTTCTGGGAATATGGCATTTAATGCAGGGAATGTATATTTCGCTGCTCAATTTTTTGCGCAAAAAGGTTACGGAAGAATATCCCGAAAATCGCGGAAAAGTGTTTCCTTACGACTGTATGCGCGGATGCCTTGTGATGCCACATAATGCTGACAATCAACACAAATGCACTGCCTGCGGAATATGTGAGATGAACTGCCCAAATGGCACTATTCAGATTATCTCAAAAAAGGAACTCGACGAGGCAACAAGTAAGGAAAAACGGGCGCTCGACCGCTATCTGTACGATGTAGGCAGTTGCACATTCTGTTCGTTATGCACGGTTTCCTGTCCTCAAAACGCCATTGAGTGGTCGAACGATTTTGAACACGCTCTTTACACCCGCTCAAAACTTGTGCAGCAACTGAACAAAGAGGGATCATCGTTAGCGAAAAAAGAGAAAGAAGTGGCAAGAATAAGTTAATAGAAATAAACAATAAAAATTAATACAATATGAGTCCATTCGTAAACTTAATTATTTTTGCCTGCCTCGGCGTCGCAATGCTCACTTTATCGGTGATGGCGATAACGACTAAAAGCTTGTTGCGCTCGGCGACTTATTTGCTTTTGGTATTGCTTTCTACGGCAGGATTTTACCTTTTTTTGAACTACCATTTTCTTGCGGCTGTTCAGGTGTCGATTTATGCCGGAGGCGTTGTCATTCTATTCGTTTTCGCTATTTTTCTGACCACTAAAAAAGACGAGGCAATTGAGCCGTACGAGAAAAAAAGATATGCTTACGGCGCTCTGTCGTTGCTTGCAGGCATTGCCCTCGTAGCCTTCATCCTGCTCAAACGGCAATATATCTATAACAACAACACCTCAATGCTCGGCGACATTGAAATTCCGATGCAGTATATCGGCGAAACACTGATGGGTACAGGAAAATATCAGTATCTGCTGCCATTTGAAATTTTGAGTGTCCTGCTACTTGCCTGCATTATTGGAGGGCTACTTATTGGAAAAAAAGACAGGGAAACTAAAAATTAAAAACTAATATGATTAAATTAGAATACTATCTGATTATCAGTATATTAATGTTCTTCATCGGGATATTTGGATTTATCACGAGGAAAAATATGATAGCAATACTTATTTCGCTCGAACTTGTGCTGAACGCCGTTGAAATCAACTTCGCGATATTCAACCGCTATCTCTATCCCGAACAGTTGGAAGGAATGTTCTTTTCCATTTTCGGCATAGCGATTACCGCCGCAGAAACCGCTGTAGCTCTAGCAATTATCATCAATGCTTACCGCAGTATCGGTAATATTAACATTAGTAACTTAAACAAAATGAAAGGCTAATTATGACTTACAGCATTTTAATAATAATTATCCCGTTCCTAATCTTCCTTTTTCTCGGATTGGCAGGTGGACGAATGAAACCGCAAATTGCGGGAATAATCGGGACATTGGGAATGTCGTTATGCGCAATTTTTTCATACACTGTTGCTTATGAATATTTTTTCTGCATAGGAAAGATCGGAGGAGAATGGGTGGCGCAAATTCCATTAAACTTTGAATGGATGCGATTTACCGACAAGTTGCAAATTGATTTGGGCATCTTGCTTGACCCTATTTCTATAATGATGCTCGTCGTCATAACTACTGTTTCGCTAATGGTACATCTCTACAGCCTCGGTTATATGCTCGGCGAGAAAGGCTTTCAGCGTTATTATGCGCTACTGTCGCTGTTCTCGTTTTCTATGCTAGGTTTGGTCGTTGCCACGAACATTTTCCAGATGTACATTTTTTGGGAACTTGTCGGTGTCAGTTCTTATTCATTGATAGGATTTTACTATACAAAACCATCAGCTGTTTCGGCATCTAAAAAAGCGTTTATTGTTACAAGGTTTGCTGACTTGGGATTCCTCGTGGGTATTATCATTCTTTCTTATTATACAGGAACATTCGACTTTGCAACGCTTAAAGCCGACAATGCCTCTATCGTTACCTCTAATCTCGGAGGAACGTTTATGGGCTTGTCGCTAGCTACTTGGGCTTTGGCTCTGATTTTTATGGGTGGCGCGGGCAAATCGGCGATGTTTCCTCTGCATATCTGGTTACCCGATGCGATGGAAGGTCCCACGCCGGTTTCAGCTTTGATACACGCAGCAACAATGGTTGTAGCAGGTGTTTTCCTTGTTGCACGTCTATTTCCTGTCTATCATTTTGCCACACCTGAAGTGCTGACAATGATTGCATACATTGGCGCATTCACCGCACTTTTTGCTGCGATTATTGCTGTTACACAGACAGATATAAAGCGCGTTTTAGCGTTTTCGACCATTTCACAGATTGCATATATGATGGTTGCGCTCGGCGTGTCGGAATATGGCGGACACGACGGTCTGGGCTATATGTCGTCAATGTTTCACCTTTTTACCCACGCATTTTTCAAGGCGTTGCTCTTCCTTGGCGCAGGCTCGGTGATTCATGCAGTTCACAGCAACGAAATGAGTGCTATGGGCGGACTGCATAAGTATATGAAAATAACGAGTATAACCTTCCTTATTGCCTGTCTTGCGATTGCGGGTATCCCGCTATTTTCGGGTTTTTACAGTAAGGATGAAATTCTGTCGGCTGCACTACACACACAACCTGCGATATTCTGGACTCTGTTGGTAGTTGCAGGATTGACAGCGTTTTACATGTTCCGACTTTATTTCTCAATTTTCTGGAATGGAAAACGCGACTACAGCAAACATCACAAACCGCACGAATCACCATTGACAATGGTTTTGCCACTTATTATCCTCGCTGTCTTTTCGGTTTTCACCGGATTTATTCCTTTTGCCGATTATGTGAGCAGCGATTTCAAGCCTTTCCATACGCAAATTGATTGGGTGAATGTGGCATGTCCGAGTATTGCGGTGGCTTTGATTGGCATTGGCGTTGCGTATTGTCTCTATTTCAAAGAAAGTCGGCAACCTGCGATTTTGGCTCAAAAGATGGGTGTTCTCTATCGCATCTCGCTGTCTAAATTCTACCTCAACGAAGTGTGGATGTGGATTACGCAGACAGTTGTGTTTCGCTACATCTGTAAGCCGATTGCTTGGTTCGACCGCCATATTATCGACGGCTCTATGGACGGCATTGCATGGACTACGCAAAAGATTTCATCTTCGATTCATGGATTGCAGTCTGGGCAGGTGCAATTCTACGCCTGGGTGTTTGTTGCAGGAACGATATTGATAGCAATTTTAGCATTATTTATATAAAATTTTCAAAACCATGACATCAAAATCTTTAATAAACAAAGCGGAAGAAGTATGTAAAACAAGTAACCCCAACGTTTTATCATCAGGGAATGATTGACGGTATTAAATCATACGCTCCACGCAATAAAACAGCTACACTTTCCGACTCGGAAATGGCACTGTATTCAGAGCGTCTGATGACGTTCGACAGTAACAGTCCGCTAAATTTGGAAATGATAGTTAATAGCACAATCAACTGCGATTTGCATAATGTCCTGCAACTCCTACCTGTGCAGTTTGCAGATTTGATTATTCTCGACCCGCCATATAATCTGTCACGCAATTTCAATGGCTTTAAATTCAAAGAATTATCGGACAAAGATTATCTTGATTATTTGCGCTCGTTTTTTCCCGAAGTCGTAAAACGCCTCAAACCCGACGGATCGCTGTATTTTTGCGGCGACTGGCGATGCACAGCGGCTTTACAACAGGTAATGGAAGAAAATCTCACCATCATCAACCGTATAACGTGGCAACGAGAAAAAGGGAGAGGCGCCTCGCGAAACTGGAAGAACTCAATGGAAGATATATGGTTTGGAGTTGCTGATGAAAAGAATTATTACTTTGATTTGGAGGCGGTTAAACAAAAACGAAAAGTCATTACTCCTTATCGTGAAAATGGCAAACCAAAAGACTGGGAAGCAACTGTCGACGGTAATTTTCGCCTTACGCATCCCTCGAATTTCTGGGACGATATTTCAATTCCATTCTGGTCTATGCCTGAAAATACTGACCATCCGACGCAGAAACCCGAAAAACTGCTTGCAAAGCTTATTCTCGCTTCATGCCCTGAAAATGGCATCGTTTTCGACCCGTTTCTCGGTTCGGGTACTTCGTCGGTTACGGCAAAAAAACTCGGTCGCCGCTATGTTGGCGTCGAAATCAACTGCGAATATTGTTGCCTTGCTGAAAAACGGCTTGCTGCAGCAGAAATGAACAAAACCATTCAGGGATATGCCGGTGGAGTGTTTTGGGAGCGGAATACGGCTAATCTGCAAAAAATGAAATAAATTATTCAGCCTTTGAAAATTTGACTTTGAAGATTCGCTTTCTATCCATTTCAAGAATACGAAAATCATAGTTTTCAAACGATACAACTTCTTTCTTCTTGGGAAAATCGCCTTTTATTTCGAGAATCAAGCCCGCAAGAGTATCAACTTCATCGGTAAGATGTCCGAATAGTTTAGGCTCAATGCCTGTTTCCCGAAAAAAGTCTGTAAGCATAATTTTTGCATCAAAAATATAGTTGCCGTCGGGTAGCTTGATGAATTTTTGTTCTTCTTCATCGTATTCGTCGTTGATTTCACCAACAATTTCTTCGAGAATATCTTCGAGCGTAACAATGCCGGACGTACCACCGAACTCATCAACTACCACAGCCAAATGGGTTTTTGTTGTCCTAAATTCTTCGAGTAAATCGTCTATTTTCTTATTTTCGGGAACGAAATATGCGGGGCGGATAAGGCTTTGCCAACGAAAATCGGCGTGTTTATTAAGGTAAGGCAGCAAGTCCTTGATATAAAGAATCCCTTTGATATTGTCCTGCGTACCTGCATAGACAGGGATTCGCGAATAACCTACCTCTACAACATATTTCAGTGTATCGTGGAAACTTGTTTTCACGTCTATGTCAGCTACGTCCATACGAGAAGTCATTATTTCGCTTACTGTTTTGTTATACAGTCCGATGATTCCTTCAAGCATTTCTTTTTCTTCACTCAACTCGCCAGAAGTCAGTTCAAGGACTTTTGAAAGTTCGTCGGCGGAAATATCATTAATCTTTTTTTTGGATATATGATTAACAAAACGAGTAGAACCCATCAGCGGTGTTGAAATTGGACGACTGAAACGGACTGCTCCGTCAATATAAGGAGCTATTTTCCGTACAAAAGAGAGAGAATTGCTTTGTGCGTAAATTTTCGGCAGAATTTCTCCGCATAGCAAAATAAGAAAAGTAAGCAGCACAGTTTCAAAAAGGAAACCGAAGAGTGGCGCATTGCCAAAATCAAGCACCTGATGAAAAACGTAAGTAGTGAGAACTACAACACCTACATTGACGAAGTTGTTCCAAATCAATATTGTAGCTAACATTCTGTCTGGTATTTGCAAAAGCGAAACAATTTGCTTGTCGCGGACTGCTTCGCTATTTTCGAGTTCGCTTTTTTCATCTGGCGAAAGTGAGAAAAATGCAAGTTCGGAAGCAGAAATCATTGCCGAAAAAAACAGAAAAATTCCCGAAATCACAAGAGCAATAATCGAACTTATCGAAATTGGTTCGGTTTTAATACTTGAAAATAAAGAATAAAAACTGTCAGGGTCCATATCCGGTATTTAGAACGGCATATCATCGTCGCCTTCGGTTTTGGTATCTTCAGGCTTATCTGGCGACTGATTGTTTTTTGCAGTTGCGGCGGGCGGTTCCGGAAATGGAGGACGGCTACCTGTTCCTCCGTCGGATTTACTGCTAAGCATTTCCATCACGTCGCCGTAAATTTCAGTTACATAGCGTTTATTGCCGTTCTGGTCGTCGTAAGAACGAGAACGAATTTTACCTTCAATGTAGAGCTTTGAGCCCTTTTTGATGTATTTTTCTGCTGTTTCTGCCAAACCTCGCCACAAGACGATATTATGCCATTCCGTGCGTTCCGGAATCTGGGTTCCATTCTGTGCGGTATAACCGCGTTCTGTTGTAGCCAAGGTAAAATTGGCAACTGCTCCGCCATTGTCGAAATAACGAACTTCGGGGTCTTTGCCCACGTTTCCTATTAGAGTAACTTTATTGATAGACATAAAAATTTAATTTTAAATTGAATAATTAAAGTTTAGATTTCGGGACAAATTTAATTATAATTACGGAAATGACAAAAAAAAATTCAAAAAGCATAAAAATTACTGCTATTTATAGTTTAATGCGTATTGTATCGACTTTAAGAATACCTCTTTCCATGGATTATTGTCGCCTGCAATATTGGAATTGTGCCACAGACAAGTGAAATCACCGCCCGACTTTACACATTCATCAATAAGTAATCGAATTTTAGACTCGGTGTCTGCCGGACTCATCTTTAGATGTGAAATAAGAGAAGTATCCATCATAACGGTAGGATGTATCAACAGTCGCGTTTCCCTGTCGTGTTCGACATCGTAAAAATAATATGGAACGGCAGTGCCTGAACGAAAGCCGGGTTCTAATGAGAATGACAGGGAAAAATCATCGGAAAAGCCGGCCTCTTCCGCTTCGCGAAACGATTCAGGACAAGTATAGCATAAAAAATGTCTGCGTTCCGCCGAAATCATTGCTTTGCCGAGAAGTGCGTCTAATTCCTGTTTTTCTTTTTGTAAAATATTGATATTGTGATAAGTATCATAAGAAGGGTGCAAACCTATGAGAGCTTTTTTCAGATTATTCAATTCCCATTTCCATTCTTCCGAAGGATAAACTGTTGTGCGTCCGTATTTTCCACATTTGCCAAGCAGAACAAACAGATAATAATTCATGTCTTCTTTGTCGTGGAAATCATCAAGCCATTTAATTGCTTCAAAATAAGCATCTTCTTTTAAACGACAAATGACTTTTATTCGTTCTTTGACCTTTTCAAAATCCTTCTTCAGCAAATCTTTAATAATTCCGCCAACAGTTTTTATAATTCCTTTATAACGATACTGATACGGAAAATCAACATCAACAGTGCTGACTGTGCGAAATTTTCGCATACGATATTTCCATGTGGGATAAAGTGTTTTCAGTTCATCTCGCAAACACTCTGTCCAGCGGTCGATTACAGGAACTGAGAGTGAATTGTTGAGAAAAATGACAGACTGATACATACTGTAACGTCTGTGCTTATCAAGATTTTTTGAAAAATATTCTTCGTAAGAAGTTAATAAATAAAACGTCGCAGAAAAAATATCGAAAGGGATATCTCCTTTTATCTGACTGAAAAAGCAAAAATAAGTTTTCCATCTGTCTTTTGCCAAATCAGTTATCTGCCTGACTCCTTTTTCTTCCAGCAAACCCTGCGGGACAATATGCAGTCCGTGATTTAGTTCTTCGTTGGAATAATTGATACAAACGCCTTCGCAAGAAAGATAACGGTTTTTGTCGCAGGTAATTTCAAATTTTGCTCCCGACAGACTGCCGAAAATATGTGACGCCACATAATTCAAGCGTGCAATATTTTTTAATGAACAGTAAATAAGAATCATATTTTTTCCTTGAAACGGGATAGAAATAAATTATGCGAAATTAACTAAAAAACTTGAAACTTTATATCTTTTAATAACTATTTGTAAAATACTTTGGTTTTTATGTGGATTTTTTTTATTATCTTTGTACTCAATTTCAAAGCAATCCATTGAAACAATTTTAAATGTCGGAAAAAAAAGTTTTATTCATCACAACAGAAATATCACCGTATCTGCCTGATACAGATATGTCGCTGATAGCACGTGATCTGCCGTCAGGTATTCAAGAAAGAGGAAGAGAAATTCGAACGTTTATGCCAAAGTTTGGACTTGTCAACGAGCGACGCAATCAATTACACGAGGTCATTCGCCTGTCCGGACTGAACATTATTATCAATGAAGCTGACCACCAACTTGTTATCAAAGTAGCGTCGATACATTCAGTGAGAATGCAAGTTTATTTCATTGACAATGATGATTTTTTCCTGAGGAAACATATTCTGCGGGATGAAAACGGCAAGGAGTTCAGCGATAACGACGAGCGCAGCATATTCTATATTCGCGGCGTGATGGAAACGATAAAAAAACTGCGGTGGGCGCCGGATATTATTCATTGCCACGGGTGTATCACTGCGCTGGCACCGATTTATATTAAAAAACACTATAAGAGCGATCCGAGTTTCAAACACGCAAAAGTTGTGTATTCGCTTTACAGCGACGATTTCAAGCAGCCTTATAATGCCAGTTTCGCAAAAAAAGCAAAAATTGAGGGAGTTTCGCAAAATGACCTGAGAAGTATAAAAGAAAACCCCGATTTCATTACAATAAGCAAACTTGCGATTGATTTTTCCGACGGCATAATAATCGGCAGCGAAAATGTCAATCCGGAACTCGTTGAATATGTTAAACAAAAGGAAAATAAGAAATTCCTGCCATATCAACCCAAAGAAACATATATCGATTCAATAAATAATTTTTATAACAAACTGCTTTCTGTTCAGGAAATAAAAAAATGAAAACAAAATTTATTACATTCAGTCTGCTGTCAATCCTCCTCTTGTTCGCCTGCGAAGAAGATATATCAAATATAGGGACGAGTGTGCAGCCCGACGAGGACAAAGTCAGCGTCGTTTACAAAACATTCAACATTGCATCTTCAACTGTACATGTTGATTCCGTTTATGCAAAAACAATCAACGGATCGCTCGGCGAATATTATGACCCCGATTTCGGTACGCTGAAAGCAGGGTTTGCCTGTGAATTTTACCCGTCATACGGTTTTCAGAATATCAACAGCATCAAAACTGTTGATTCCGTATTTCTTTCGCTGCATTACAAATATACAGGCGATTCGCTGGCACCGATGGAACTGACTGTCTTTCCCGCAGTAAAGCCACTCGAAAAAAATTACTATTCCAATGTCAATCCGGAAGAATTTTGCGATATGTCAAACCCGATCACGAGATTTGGATATACGGCGCGAAATCTTGCGGTTTCAGACAGCATGCTTGCAGAAGTGTCATACGACTATAATCTGTATATCCCATTTCCAAAAGAATTTGGACAGAGATTTCTGGATTCAATAAAAACAAACCCTTCATATTCCTCAAACATTGATGAATTTAGAAACTTTTTCAAGGGAATATATATTGCAAGCACTTATGGAACAGGATCACTGTTATACAATATCAGCACAGAAATTCACGCTTATTACACCGATTCCGTCAAGACAATGACAGCCGACGGATTAAGCGACAGTATATATCCGGTTGCCAAATGGGCTACATGGGCGGTTACCAAAGAAGTTGTACAGCTCAATTCGTACAAAAACTCAAACGACGAATTTATGCTGCAGCCTGATGATACGGCTACCTATATCAAATCGCCGGCAGGTATTTATACCGAAATCATAATCCCGATAGACTCAATATATGAGAAAATCAACAAAAAACAGTTCAGCGCCGTTTCGCTTAAACTGAATCCGTATCCGGCAAGTAACAGGGAATACGCACTGCCATTCCCGGGCGTCAATAAATCAACAGCAATACTTTCAAAAATTCTGCTGATTGAGCCGGATTCCATTAACAGTTTCTTCTTAAACAACAAAGTGGCCGACGGAATTAAAACCTATACCGCAACGTTTGATGAAACAACTGATTCATATAACTTCGAGAACATTTCCAATATCGTGCAGGACGCAATAGAGAAGAATCCCAATCAGGAAATGAAACTCTGGGTGGTGCCTGTACAGACGCTGTGGACATACGATTCAAACTACAATGCAGTCGACTATTCGACCGCGCCATACCTGTTGCCTTCCGGCGTTAAACTGAAAGCAGGAGGTGAAAACCTGCAGATACACATCACAGCTTCGAGTATTGATAAATGATGATCCTGAAAAATGAGCAATTCCAGGCTAAGACTGTCGTTAAAACAAAGACTGACCATTTCTCCATTACAGATTCAACAGATAAAACTGATAGAACTGACTAATCTCGAAATGGAAAACCGGGTTATTCAGGAAATAGAAGAAAACCCTGCACTGGAAAAAGCTACAGATGACACACCGGCAGACACCGAAGATACACCGGTAGACGATCTGACACAGGAAGAAATCATACTTAATGACTATCCAACAGAAGAAGACATTCCCGACGGCAAAATACAGGAAATCTATGCCGCCTCCCGCAACAGGACAAAAGAAGAAATCCCGTATTCAGAAGGAGAATCATTCAGAGATTACCTGATTTCGCAGCTGCATCTCAAAAAACTAACCGAAATCCAGTACACCGCAGGCGAATATCTGATAGGATATATAGACGAATACGGATATATCCGCAGAGAACCTAATTTAATATCCACCGACATCGCCTGCCTGTCCGGAATCCAGATATCCGAAAAAGAAATAAGAACCGTTCTCACCACCGTAATTCAGGAAATGGATCCCCCCGGCATCGGCGCGGTAAATCTGCAAAACTGCCTACTGATACAGCTTCGGCGCAAAGAATCAACACCACTGCGCGAAAAAGCAATAAAGATGTTAGAAAACTGTTTTGATGAATTTTCGCGGAAACAGTACGACAAAATAATAAAAACACTCGATACAGACGAACAGACACTGAAAGAAATAATACACGAAATAACACAGCTCAATCCCAGTCCCGGCAACGCATGGGAAAGCAATATGGACACAAAAATGGCTCACGTTACGCCCGATTTCACAATCGAAAACATCAGCGGCGAACTCGTACTCAACATGCCGGAAAACATTCCTGATCTCAAAATCAGCGAATTTTACAGCGACATCCTCGACAGATATTCCAGATCCAAAGACATTTCGGAATCCGAACGACAGGAAGCAACAGCGTTTATCAAAGAAAAGCTCGAAGCCGCACAGTGGTTTATCGATGCCGTCAAACAGCGCAGCATAACACTTCAAAAAGTGATGTCGGTCATCATCAGCCTTCAGCGCGACTTTTTCCTTTCGGGCGACGAATCCGACCTTAAACCCATGATCCTGAAAGACGTGGCGCAGGGGAGCGGATACAACATATCCACCGTTTCGCGCGTCAGCAACAGCAAATACGTACAGACACAGTTCGGCGTTTTCCCGCTTAAACACTTCTTTTCTGCCGCCGCTCTCAACCATTCCGGCGAAAACATCACCATCAACGAAATAAAAAAAGCCATAAAAAAGACCGTCGTCGAAGAAAACAGTTCAGTCCCCATGACGGATGG
This sequence comes from Dysgonamonadaceae bacterium, assembly GCA_031267615.1. Lineage (GTDB taxonomy): Bacteria > Bacteroidota > Bacteroidia > Bacteroidales > Azobacteroidaceae > Azobacteroides. The sequence continues at coordinate 1,110 of JAIRYM010000049.1, read as the reverse complement.
CGAATTAACCAAAGCGCTTAAAGACCGGGGCTACAAAATTGCACGGCGCACAGTAGCCAAATACCGCAAAGAACTCGGTCTTCCCGTCTCAAGGCTTAGAAAAGAACTGTAGAAATTGTTATTTGTAGTTCCAACCGGAATTCTTTTTCCCTTCTCGGACTGTCGAAATTCTTAATTCTTAATTTTCAATTATTCTTCAGGGCATGCTATTGATTAATTTTGTTAAACAGCAGTGCCTTTGCGCTCCTAATTTGCGTCTGATTTTTACAGTTTTTTTATAAATTGTGTTTATTGAAAGATTCATTGCAAGTGTAATTTGATTGGGTTTAAATCCTGCATAAATAAGGCATATTACCTTGTATTCCGATTCATTAAGCTGCGGAAATTTTTCCTTTATCCTGTCCACAATACCGTCGTATGCCGTGTTGATAAGATCCAGTACTTTTTCCCAGTCCAGTTCGTTTTTGCCAAAGATTATATAATGGACATTGTTATGAAGAATGTCCACAAATGATCTTTCTTTTGTTAAATTGATGTTATATATGGTATCAAGCATTCTTTGCATCACGGAGATGTTTTCCAGCAGCACATGTTTTAATGCCATGTCTGCTTCCATAGAGTGTAGTTTTCTGTAAAAGTGTTTAATTTTTTTTTGTTTCATAAGTTTTTACCAAAAGACCTGTTTGCCATTTTCATAAGTAAATATCCGTTCTTCCGCGCCTCGTGTGTGATTACGCAACAGAAAGAGGGCGTTTGTCGGGCAGTTATCAAAGATTAATTCTGTGTTTTCTGTTCCGGTCCGGACGCCGAGCGATTGCCAGCCTGCTTTGTTCCAGTAGAGCAGTTCGTATTTGTCGCCTTTGCGGATATTGTTGTCATCGTTGCGAGGCAAAAACCTAATTCTTTCTATCAATAATAGTAACAAAAAACGTTTCATACTTAAAGGGTTATTTTGATTACTTCACTGTGATACCATGTTTGAAACCTGGCAGGACAACAGATTAAATTGCCAAACATCTATTAATCAAATGTTTGGCAATTTTAATTTTAAAACTTGCACAACGTGTGCACAACCGAAATTTAATTAAACCGCTTTAGTTGGGTTTGATT
>JAIRYM010000042.1 GCA_031267615.1 Dysgonamonadaceae bacterium | reverse complement strand
CCCCTTCTGGGATGTAATTTTTAGCACTCATAGCTTAAAAATTTTATTGGTTATACATTATTATAAAATGGTTTATTGAAAGGTTCATGGACTTTATGGGAAACTTCTACATTATAATGTGAAGCGTCTACATTATAATGTGAAGCGTCTACATTATAATGGGAAACTTCTACATTATTATGGGAAACGTCTACATTATAATGGGAAACTTCTACATTGTTATGGGAAGCGTCTACATTATAATGGGAAACGGCTACATTATAATGTGAAGCATCTACATTATTATGGTAACCATCTACATTATTGTAAAAGATATTCCCGCCTGAATGAAACCTGTTTGCATCCATAGCTGAATTGTTATTATTTAAAAGGAAATGTTTTCGGGACTTCCCGAAACGGATTACGACATAACCCGTTGATGTTTTGGCGTTTATTGGGGGGGGGGGGGGTAAAATGGCATAAACTGACACGTCATATTGAGTATCAATTTTGAGTTACTGCTGTAGAAATGTTCTGGTGCCATTTTATTTCTTTATTTTAACGGTGCAAAGGTAAGACATTATTTTGAAACTGCAAAATTATTTTCTACAATAACACCGGAAAAGCAAAAATCGAAAGCCAAAGGCGAAAATTGAAGGTGTTTTTTAAGAACTCTTTGATAGAATTTACAGGGGAATTGATTTCGCTTTTTTAAAAATCATCTTGATTTTTTGAATGCTCTCAATGAAATTTTTGTGAAAGCCTTCTTGGTATGAAGAGGAAAATCGCCCTGTAAAATCCAACTCAAATAGCCGCTATCTTTGCTCAATACTTCTTCGGCTATTTTTCCTTTGTACTTGCCAAAATTAATAACTTCTTTTCCTTGTTCGTTATAGATAAGTCGCCCTGCAAAATCAACATTATTGCCGAAGCTCGAATATTCTGACAGAAATTCAATGTCGTTCTGCAAATCGGGATATCTGTCAAGTTGCGCTTGCAGCACTTCATACGTAGCGTTTGTGTCGGCTTCGGCGCGATGAGCATTTTCCAAATCTTTATAGCAGTAAAACTTGTATGCAGCCGAAAGCGTGCGTTGTTCTTTCTTATGAAAAATTGTCTGCACATCAATAAATTTACGTTTCATCAAATCAATATCGACTTCGGCGCGTAAAAATTCTTCTGCCAAGAGAGGAATATCAAATCTATTACTGTTGTAGCCTGCCAAATCGCAGCCTTCAATCTGTACTGCGAGCGATTTAGCAATAGACTTGAACAGTGGCGCATCTTTAACATCTTCGTCAGAAATTTTGTGAATTTCTGTCGCCTGCGGTGGAATAGGTACACCCGGATTGATAAGCCTTGTACGACTTTCCATTTCGCCGTTGGGACAAACTTTCAAATAGGATATTTCAATTATTCTGTCTGAAACAATATTAACGCCCGTAGATTCCAAATCGAAGAAAATAAGGGGATTCTTTAAGTTTAATTTCATTCTTTAGTCATTCAGCATCATTGGCATCAACAGCATTAACAAATCTTCTTCTGCTTCATTTTCGGCAGGCAGCAGCAAACCGGGGCGGGACGGGTCGGCAAGGCAAAGTAATACTTCGGAAGATGGAATATTTTTTACCATTTCTACAAGGTAGCTACCTTTAAATCCAATGGTTAATGGTTCACCATCATAAAAACAGACAAGTTGTTCTTCGGCTGAAGTTGCATTATCAACATCTTGAGTCGAAATCTGAATATTGTTGCTATTGATAACTAATTTCACGAGGTTGGTTATCGAATTTGCGGCAACAGAAACTCGTTTCAAAGTGCTTAACAACAGTAATCTGTCAACTGTAACCTTATAAGGATTGGTTGTCGGAATCACGCTGTTGTAGTTCGGATAATGTCCTTCTATCAGGCGTGAAATGATAGTTGTTCGCCCAAATTTAAAGTATGCATTGTTTTCATCGAAACTGATAGCGATGTCGCCTGTTTCTTTCGGCAAAATGTTTTGCAGCAGATTTGCAGGTTTTTTGGGCAGGATAAAAATATTTTGAACATTACCTTTTACTGCCATATTTTTGAATCTGACCAATTTATGTCCATCGGAAGCCACGAATACAATATTTTCTTCTGTGATGTCAAACAAAATGCCATTCATCACAGGGCGCAGTTCGTCTTCGGCTGTAGCGAATAGAGTACGATTGATTCCTGTCAATAGACTGTCAGATGAAAGGTTGATTGATACTGCTGTTTCTGACAGCGGTTTTGCATGTGGGTATTCTTCACCGTTTTGAGCGACGAATTTATACTGTCCGTTTTGGTACTTGATTACAAATTCAAAGTTTTCTTCATTGATTTCAAAAATTACTGGCTGTTCAGGTAATTCTTTCAGGGAATCAATAATGTTTTTAGACGGGATAGCAAATACACCTGAACCTTCCACGCCGCTTACCTCAATTGAAATAATCATACGTGTTTCGCTGTCAGAGGCTGTGATTGTTAGTTTATTGCCTTCAAGTTCAAAGAGAAAGCAATCAAGAATAGGAATAGCGTTCTTTGACGCGATTACTCTGCCAATTGTCTGCAAATGGCTTAATAAAGAATTACTTGATACAACGAATTTCATATTGGTAAAATTTATTTGTTTATTTTTTCAACCTGCAAATGTAATAATTTTTTTATTACTAAAAAAATATATCCGGCATCTGATAAAAATATGTATCATCTCAAATTTTTACCGTAATTTTGCCAGATAAAACGGAATAATTTGTATGAATAAACCCACAGTAATCATTGGCGCAGGACTAACCGGTTTGACTACAGCTTTTCATCTTGTCAAACAAGGTAAAAATGTATTGGTTCTGGAAAAAAACGACCTAATAGGTGGACAGATTCAAACCATTGAAAAAGATGGGTTTATTTTTGAAACGGGACCTAATACAGGAACAGTTTCCAATCCCGAAGTCGCTGAGCTTTTCTATGCAATGACACCTGGTTGCAAAATGGAAATTGCCAATTCTGATGCGGCTCGACGCCTGATTTGGAAAGACAACAAGTTTCACGCTCTGCCTTCAGGATTGCTCGGCGGCATCACAACACATTTGTTTACGTGGCATGATAAGTTTCGTATCCTCGGCGAGCCGTTTCATCAAAAAGGTTCAAATCCCGATGAAACAGTAGGCGCACTTGCAGCACGGCGATTAGGCAAATCTTTTCTTGATTATGCTGTGAATCCGTTTATATCGGGAATTTATGCGGGCAATCCGATGACTTTGGTTACACGCTATGCACTACCCAAACTCTACAATCTTGAACAAAACTACGGCAGTTTTATTCGCGGCGCTTTTGCCAAAGCGCGTGAACCTAAATCTGACCGCGACAAGCTTGCTACCAAAAAAATTTTTTCTGTCGAAGGTGGATTAAGTCATCTGATAGAAGCGCTCGCTGATACGATAGGGAAAGAAAAAATCGTGCTGTCTGCTGATGCTATAAAAATTAACCATCATGAAAATGAATGGAATATAGATTACAACACAAAGGAAGGACAGCAATCACTGACAGCAGAACGGATTATTACCACAGTCGGCGCTCACGCTTTATCTGCACTGTTGCCTTTTGTTGAAAAATCTGAAATAGATAAAATCGCCTGTTTGCGTTATGCCCCGATAGTACAGGTTTCTGTTGGAGTTAAAAATATTGGCGGACGAGATTTCAATGCTTTTGGTGGATTGATTCCTGCCTGCGAAAGAAAAGATATACTTGGAATACTGTATCCCGCCGCTTGTTTCAGGGGCAGAGCGCCCGAAGGCGGTATGCTGTTCTCATTTTTCATCGGCGGAATAAACAAATCATATCTTACTGAATTGTCTGATATTGAGATAGAAAATATCGTCGTTCGTGAGTTTCACAAAATGCTTGGTTTTCCTGCAAATATTGAACCTGATTTAATACATATTGCACGCCATTCGTATGCAATTCCGCAATATGAAAAGGATACGGGAGAGCGGCTTGCAGCAGTAGAGCGACTTCAAAAACGTTATTGCAGACTCGTTATAGCAGGTAACCTTCGAGATGGTATCAGTATGGCTGACAGGATAAAGCAAGGAGCATCGCTGGTAATTTAAGTCATACGTTTGATTATCACATACACGATAACAGGCGCCCCGATAATCGGCGTAACTGCATTCAGAGGCAGCAAACCTTTGCCGACAGGAATGACAGTTAGCAGGTTACATAGCAGCGCTACAAGCGAACCTGCCGCAATTGATGCCGGAAGCAAAATTTTCTGATTAGACGTTCCAATAAACATTCGTGCAATATGTGGCACAGCAAGTCCGATAAATGTTACAGGTCCGCAGTATGCCGTTACTATCGCGGTTAAATAACCAGTAACGAGCAGTATATAAATTCTTGTTTTCTGAACATTTACCCCAAGATTTGCCGCATAATTATCGCCAAGCAACAACGCATTAAGCGGCTTTATCAGCAAAATAGAAAATAACAGTCCACCGAGCAGGGAGACAACAAAAAATGGCAGTTGCAAGTTGTGGACATCAGCAAAACTTCCCATTCCCCAAAGCACATAAGCGCGTATATTGTCGGAAGTAGCAGTCGCATTGAGTATTGATATGCCCGACGAGGCAAGATAGCCGATGATAATACCGATAATCAGAACAAGTTCGCCACTTCGGATTCGGATAGAAAAATACAGAATAATAAGAAGGACAACTAATGCGCCCACAAATGCAGCAAGAATTACTGAAAAATGCCCTGAAACACTCAATCCAAGTACACTGCCTGAATACAGCATTACGATTGCCACACCAAGATTGGCGCCACTGCTGATGCCAAGAATCGACGGTCCTGCGAGTGGATTTCGGAACAGCGTTTGTAGCATCAGTCCGCTTACAGAGAGCGCTGCGCCCGCAAATAAAGCAGTAACCGCCTGTGGTAACCGCAATTTCAGAACAATATTTGTCCATACGCTTTTTTCGACTTCTCTGCCAAATAAAATATCCACTACCGCACGGGCGGGAATGGATTCGGAGCCGTAAAACAGATTGCAGAAAAACAGGCAAGGTAGCGCTATCGCAAATCCAAGACAGATAATACGTTTGCGGCTCATCGCAACCTGTCGGCAGAACGGACTAATTTTTCATCTTTTCTGATGGCTATAATCGCCAGAATGAGAAGTATAAAGGCAATCATCGGAAATGCTATTAACGGATTGTACGAAATTTGCTGTTCATTGAGTTTGAACGATTGCCAGATGATAACGCCGTAAGCGCAGGCAATGAAAAGCATTGCAAGCAGACAACTTTTCACCTGTTTGCTACGATTTTTATATTGAAAAATGGCAAACAGCGAAAAGATTACTGACAATCCCCAACCTGAGTAAATAAAAATTTTCCATACAAGCCGAAAATTATCCATCATCTCCATCGGCACAAACATTACTCCTGTAAGCGCGACTGCTATAAGCAGATAAATCGTTTGAATACGTTGAATCATTTGTCAATCGTCTTCTATATTATCCTTTTCTTTGGCAGGATTACGGTAATACACATCGTGGTCAATAAATTCCTGCGTAGCAATCAGCGTCGCTTTCGGCATTTTTTCAAAGAAGCGTGAAATCTCAATTTGCTCGTGATTTTCAAAAATTTCTTCAAGTGTGTCGGCAGAAGAGGAAAAGTCTTGAAGTTTTTCATTGAGTTCATGTTTGATTTCAGCGGAGATTTCGTTTGTGCGTTTGCCGATAATACGGACTGTTTCGTAAACATTACCCGTTTCTTCCGCAATCTTAATTAAATCGCGGGTTACGGTATTATCAGGCGTTGTTTTTTTATATTCCATAATTTATTCAGTTAATTTTTTAATTCTTTTTCCACATTTCCATAAAGCTTTTTGATTTCCTTTACATATTTGCCTTCGGGATATTCATTCAAGTATGAATAATATTCGTCTGCAACATCTCTGTATCGAAATTCCTTTTTCTCATCAACGCTTTTGAGGGCGATTTCGTATTTCGAGCGAAACATATAATACATAAAATCCTCTCGATATTTTGAGAATGGATAATCACGAATGGCGTTTTGCGCAGAAATTACGCAAGATAGATAGTTTCCGCCCGCAAAAGGTATCAGCATATAATCGCCGAGATTGTAGTAAAGTTTGATGGCAAGCAGTTCTTTGTAGGCAAGTTTTTCCTGCAATTCAAACATAGCGGTTTGGGCTTCTTCTTTTCTCTCACTTTGCGGGTACAGGTCAAGAAACGTCTGAAACTGTTTCATTGATTTGTAAGTGTCTGACTGGTCGAGACGCGGGTCCGGCGAATCAGTATACAGCCCGTAAGCAGCGTAAAAATGCGCAAGCTCGGCATATTCTCCTTTGGGATATGTGGTGAAATACGACTTGAAATATTCCGAAGCCGTTTGATAATCCTTCATCTGATAATAACTGCGGGCAAGCAGGTACATAGCTTCTTCGCCGCGAGCGGTATTGCGCACAATTGGCGCTACTTCTTCGAACAAGGTGGCTGAACGGCTGAATTTGCCCTGTTCAAAATATTTCTTGGCATATTCAAACTTGGCGAGATAGTCAGTCGATTTTAATATCTTGTTGTATTCCCCGCAAGAGCAGAAAAGCAAAGACAGAAGGATAAGACTCAAAAATTTCAATCTCATAACACAGATAATTTGGTTGCAAAGTTAGTGAATTTCTTTGACATGGAAAAAGATTTAACTGTTTTTATCAAAAACGGCTGAGATTACGGTATGAAACATCATCGCATTTTAACGATGATCTGATTTTTAAATACTTTTACAACTTCAATTTCACAGTTCTCATCTATAAAGTAGCCAGGCGTTTTTGCCTCGACCGTGATATTGTTCACGCGAACTTTACCTATCGGATTGAGACGGGAAATGCTGATGCCTGTGTCACCCACTGCTATTGCAGGCAGATCGTCGGCAACTGTTGAGTTTATGTCGGTTTTCAGTGAAATAGCATCAAGCGCTTTCGACTTTACAAGCACAATAAAAGAAATACCGACAACGAGCAACATCATAATGAGAGTGATAATGCCCGCCGTCGCTCCAAGTGAGTGAAAAGCGAAATAAACACCTGCTACCGAAAACAGTATGCCGCCGACGCCGGCAACAGTGATACCAGGTATCAGAAATATTTCTGCAAGTATCAGCAAAATACCCACCATGCACAAAACGACTGTGATAACGATTTCCATAATTGTATTATATTTGTTGCAAAGTTAGCATAATTTTCTCAAATATACACAGACGGTTAAAAAAACAACTCCGGTGTCATTCATTTTTCTTGCAGCGGACAGAGTACAGGTTGGACTTGGCGTCGCCGTACCTGAACACTTCGGCGCCGTCATTGAACACGTACCGTTTCCAAGCGTTGTTCGCGATGACGGGAATTGGCTAAAGCATGCAGGGGCAAGGCACGCCTTGCCCCTACAATAACCCCGGCCTTTACGGTTTTTCATCCTAAATTGCCGAGAACAGAATCCGGATCATCCTCCGGCTGCTCAACAAAAATAAACCCCGCCGGAACCTCCTCCACTGTTATACCAATCGGCTCTTCACCTAGGATATTTCCAAATTTAGTTCTTTCATATTCATAAGTGGTTCTGATATAAGTATCCGGCTTATCACTTTTTTCCAGATAGCCTATCAGTTTTTTGGAACCGTAATCATATATTTCAATTCCTTTGGGTGTGTTTATGTATACAGGTAGAATAGGGTCATGATTTGCAAGTCCCACCAATATTGCAGGTTTGCCATACCATTCACCCACCCCAGCACTATTTTCAATAATTTCCCCATTGGAATATTTTTTAATTGTACACTCTTGTTCACTTAATGAGCCCCAATCTCCCATTGACTTGTCTTCAAACCTATAATCATAAAAAATTGCATATTTGTTAAATTCAATATAATACTGCTTGTCACCGGTCAGGATACCATATAATATTCCGTTATCTTTAGGAATCTCAAGCCCCAGAGTTCTTGCCATACTTGCTATACTGTCCCGTATGGTGAATTTCATGTTAGGGTTTGTAGGTATGTCGCTTGCCCTGAGAGTACCGCCGTCAGGTCCCGGAATAGGGTTGCCGTTCTTATCGGTTATAATCTTATTCGGATCGCCATATCTTATTGTACTTGCTACTCTTAAAGAGTCTTCTCTTGCCTGCTCCTTGGGATCGGGCTTATCACCACCACCGGGCAGAATCCCTTCACAGCCGGCGCCTAATGCTCCTATACTCATGAGTATCGCCACCCAAACAGCTGCGATGTTGTTTTTTCTTCTAAAATTTGATTTCATTGTTTGTCAATTTTTATTTGTTTATAAAATGTTTGTTATGCGTAGGGGGGGCAAGGCACGCCTTGCCCCTACAATAAACCCTCATCATTCATTCAAAATCGGCCTTGTTAAACCCGGCAGGAGGCGCCGGATTTGTTTTGTCATACGAAAATGTCCGGGTTTCATAATCTTCGTCATCCAGCCGGTAGTCGGTTTTTAGCAGTTTCCGGTCGCCGGTTAACGTTACCGTGGCCTGACGCAGATTAT
>JAIRYM010000015.1 GCA_031267615.1 Dysgonamonadaceae bacterium | reverse complement strand
GGCCGCCCGCCCCCCCCCCCCCCCCCAATAAACGACAATATATCTGTACGTTGTGTCTTAATGCGTCCCAAAACACTTTGGGGGCTTATTACTTTGCTTTGTATGCGTATGCAATCGCTTTGTAGTTACATACAACCACTTTGTAGTCGCATACAATTATTTCGTAGTTACATACAATCATTTTGCAGGCGCATACATTTCTTTTGTATGCACATACAACCGTTTTGCAGGCGCATACAATTTCTTTGTATGCACATACAATCGTTTTGCAGGCGCCTACATTGCTTTGTATGCACATACAATCATTTTGTAGTCGCATACAATTACTTTGTATGCACATACAATCGTTTTGCAGGCGCATACATTACTTTGTATGCACATACAAATTCTTTGCAGGCGCATACAATCACTTTGTATGCACATACAAATCCTTTGCAGGCGACGTATTTTAATTTTAATATAAAAACAGTAGAATTAAACTTAAACATTCACTTTATAAATTTATCATGAAATCAAGATTTTTATCTTTATTAAAAAGATTGCTGCCGAGTACGGCGACAGTTTTTGCACAGGAGAGCGGTACGTGCGGTGCTCACCTCACGTGGAGATTATCGAACGGTACGCTTACCGTCAGCGGGGCAGGGGAGATGAGGGATTATACCTATTATACTCATGTTCCCTGGTATTCCAGTCGTTCTTCTATTACCACAGTGATAATAGGGAATAACGTAACTCATATTGGAGATTATGCTTTTTACAATTGCAGCAGTCTTACTTCGGTAACTATCCCTGAAAGCGTGACAAGTATTGGTGATCGTGCTTTTGCCTATTGCTACAGCCTTGCCTCGGTAACTATTCCCAACAGTGTGGCAAGCATTGGTGAATTGGCTTTTTCCTACTGCAGCAGCCTTTCCTCTGTAACTGTTCCTGACAGCGTGACAGGTATTGGAAGCAATGCTTTTTACAGTTGCAGCAGTCTTGTTAATATTGATGTTCACGAAAATAATACCAAGTATGCTTCGGCAGGCGGAGTATTATTTAATAATGGAAAAACAACTTTAATTAAATATCCCGAAGGAAAGACGGCTGCCGGTTACACGATTCCCAGCAGCGTGACAGATATTAAAAGCAATGCTTTTTCCTATTGCCGCAGACTTGCCTCGGTAACTATCCCCGAAAGCGTGACAAGTATTGGAGAAGGGGCTTTTTATTATTGCCACAGCCTTACTTCTGTTACCAATCTGAATCCGGAGCCACAGGCAATAAGTTCCACTGTATTTGGCAATGTCACTCTCAGCGAAGCCACGCTTTACGTTTCCGCCGAATCGGTAAAAGACTACGAGGCTGCTCCTGTCTGGGCAGGTTTCGGCACAATCACGGCATAAGTTTCTGATGCAATCAATGCGTCTCCGCTGCAAGAAAAATGAATGACGCCCGAGTTGTTTTTTATCCGTCTGTGTATATTTGAGAAAATTATTATAACTTTGCCGTCATAAAACCTGTTCAAATATTTATGACGAAGAAATTTATTGCCGACTGGACAGTTCGCGAAATTATCCGGAAAAATGACGCCTTCCTCTTAAGACTTGTATTGGAAGATGAAAATCAAGCGTTCCCCGAAACCCTTCCCGGACAGTTTGTACAGGTACTGGTAAAGAATTCGGCATCAACCTATCTTCGCCGTCCGATTTCGATTCACTTCGTTGAGCCAGAAAAGCGCGAAATACATCTTTTAATACAGATTACAGGAGAAGGCACAAGACAAATTGCAAAAACCGCGACAGGAGACAAACTTAATCTTATCTGTCCGCTTGGCAACAGTTTTTCTTTGCCCGAAAGAAATGATAAATCGCCGAAATTCTTCCTTCTTATTGGCGGTGGCGTTGGCGCTGCACCATTGCTATATCTTGGGCATCGGCTGAGAAAAATCGGTTACGTTCCTGATTTTCTGCTTGGCGCGTATTCAAAAGAAAACTTCTTTGATAACCGACCTTTTGAAACTGTTGGAAACTTGTTTCTGACAACAGAAGATGGCTCTGCAGGCTCAAAAGGTTACGTCACCAATCACCCTGTTTTAGAAACTAAAACGTATGATTTTATTTACACCTGCGGACCTCGTCCCATGATGCAGGCTGTAGCGCAATATGCCCGCAAAAAAAATATTCCCTGCGAAATATCTCTCGAAAACACAATGGCCTGCGGAATAGGCGCCTGCCTCTGTTGCGTAGAAAAAACCGTATATAAAGGAAACGTTTGCGTATGTACCGAAGGACCTGTGTTTAATATAAATGAACTTTTATGGCTGATTTAGCAGTAAATATAGGAACATTAAACTTTAAAAATCCTGTGCTGACAGCGTCAGGAACTTTCGGATATGGTGTTGAATATTCCGACTTCATTGATTTATCGCGGCTTGGCGGGATATTTGTTAAAGGAACTACGCTTAATGCTCGTGAAGGAAACGACTACCCTCGTATGGCAGAAACGTCGTCGGGAATGTTAAACGCCGTTGGCTTGCAGAACAAAGGCGTGCAATATTTCATTTCAAATATTTATCCTGAAATAAAGAACATTGATACCAATATAATGGTTAATGTAAGCGGTTCGACAATAGAAGATTATTGTGTCTGCGCCGAACAAATCAATGAACTTGAAAAAATCCCTGCAATAGAACTTAATATTTCCTGCCCGAATGTAAAACAGGGTGGAATGGCTTTCGGTACAAGCGCCAAAGCTGCTGCGGAAGTAGTTGCCGCAGTTCGCCGCACATACAATAAGACACTGATAGTAAAACTGTCGCCTAATGTTACCGACATAACCGAAATCGCCCGTGCAGTTGAAGCAGAAGGTGCTGATGCTGTTTCGCTCATCAATACGCTGATGGGAATGGCGATTGATATTGAGCGCCGCCGCCCTGTACTTTCAACAGTAACAGGCGGACTTTCAGGTGCCTGCATCAAACCTGTCGCATTGCGTATGGTGTGGCAGACAGCCCGCGCGGTAAAAATACCCGTCATCGGCATGGGCGGAATTTCCTCATGGCAAGATGCTGTGGAGTTTATCCTTGCAGGCGCAACAGCAATCGAAATCGGAACGGCAAATTTTATCGACCCGACAGTTTCAATGAAAGTCATAGACGGAATAGACGAATACCTCGACAGAAAAAATATTGATTCGGTGCGAAAACTGATTGGTTCAATAGATTAAAAACTTCAACTATTTAAAAAAGAATTGGTTGTCATCACGACAACCAATCTTCATTGTTAACCTTAAATCTAATACCATGAAAAACACGGTACAAAGGTAATAAATTTTATGCTATAAAACATAATTTCAAGCATAAAGTTTTCACTTTTAATAAAGTTTAACTCAATGATTTTTATTCAACATACAGTATTAAGTATTTAATATACTAATTTTAAGGGTGATATATGTTGGTTGAATGGTTTGCCTGTTGAGTGAGTTATTTAAGAACTTTAACGTATATGCCTGTTTTGGCTATAATGATGAAGCAACTTATTTGTCAATAGCAAGCAATATTTTTTTAACATCAAAAAAAAGTTTGGAAGTATAAATATTTTGTTTTACCTTATATTCTGTATTAAACAGACCGAATTTTTTTTCGGGCGGTTTATTTTTATTTTGGGATGAATGGAAAAGTTTTTCATTCATCCCAAAACTATTTGGGGGCATTTCCTTTTTCTTCGGGGGTAACTTACCACGCATAGGTTTTAAAGTACTCGGCAAGGAAGTCGATGTATTTTTCTTTAAATTTAAATCAACATTAAACAAATATAAATTTCTAAAAATAAAAACATTATGAATCAAGACCGGCTATCAAAGAGTCACGAAAAGCGCTGCAAACTTGCAGAAAAAATCTTCAGAAACCTGACCGGCGAACTTCGCATCAAGTCAGGTCTGACAGCAGGAACCACGGTCGCTTTCGGATTATTTTTATCTGTCTGTGTATATTTAAAAATTTATACTAATTTTGCGACGTTAAAATCATAATTATGGCAACAATTTTAAAATCAAACCAACGGGAATTTAAAGAAAACCCTAACAGGACGGATAACTTCGGAATATTCTCCGATATTTCTATCGCCCGGACAGGAATAAAACCTGAAAATCTGAACTTCGATTTGCGGAAGTTGAATCCGGACAGGTATTGGCCGACTTACCATTTTCACAGGCATGCTGAGGAACTGTTTGTGATAATCTCCGGTTCTGCTACGTTGAGGACGCCAAAGGGACTGGAGGTTGTTGAATCAGGAGATTTGATATTCTTTGAAAAGGGCGAAACTGGGGCGCATCAACTGTATAATCATACGGAAGAACCTTGTGTGTATCTGGATGTAAGAACTTTTACCGGATTCGATGTGTGTGAATATCCCGATTCAAATAAAATAAACCTCCTGCCAATGGATGAGATTTTCATAAAAGATTCGCAAGTAAACTATTTCGACGGAGAGGAGAATGTTCGGGACAAATGGCGGCAACTCTAAAATAAGGCTTGTATATTCAATAATAAATATAAAGAATAAGCATGATAAAGAAAACAGTTTTTATTCTACTGGGATTACTTCTCGTTAACTCATTGCTTTCCGCACAGGAAAGAAAATACACAATCAGTGGAACCGTCCGCGACGCCGATAATGGTGAAGACCTTATCGGCGTTTCCATTGGCGTGGCAAACACCACGACCGGAACAACTGCCAACAGTTACGGATTCTACTCCATCAGCCTGTCCGCAGGCGAACATACTTTGCGCTTTTCGTATATCGGATATGCAGTCAGAGAGATAAAAGTCGATTTGTCGGAAGACCGGAAGCTGGACGTGTCGCTGGAAACCGACGCGCAACAGCTGTCGGAAGTCGTCGTCAGTTCCCTGAGCAAAAACGCCAACGTCTCCGCCGCGGAAATGAGCGTCGAAAGAATATCCGCCGCTACCATCAAGCAAATTCCCGTGCTGATGGGCGAAACGGACGTCATCAAGGCGATACAGCTCCTGCCCGGCGTACAGGCTACTTCCGAAGGCTCTTCCGGATTCAGCGTTCGCGGTGGCGGATACGACCAGAACCTCATCATGCTCGACGAAGCAACCGTGTACAGCGCCTCGCATTTGGTGGGTTTCTTTTCGGTATTCAACAACGACGCAGTCAAGGATGTTACGCTCTACAAGGGCGATATGCCGGCTTCGGCGGGCGGACGGCTATCGTCGCTGATGGACATCCGGTCGAGGGACGGCAACAATCAGCGGTTTTCGGGAACGGGCGGAATAGGACTTATTGCGAGCCGTCTGACGCTGGAAGGTCCCGTCGTTGCCGACAAAGCCACCTTCGTCCTGTCGGGACGCAGAACATACGCCGACCTCTTCCTGAAACTGGCGAACAATCCCGACATGCGAAACACCAGCCTCTATTTCTATGACGTGAACGCGAAGCTAAACTA
>JAIRYM010000064.1 GCA_031267615.1 Dysgonamonadaceae bacterium | reverse complement strand
TTTTCATTTTATATAAAAGTTAATGTTTTGATTAATACTCATGTTATTTTTGCCGTTTTTTATTATTAAATCCTTTATTGATGAGCGTTTCCAAAGACTTGACGGAACTCATTCCTGTCATGACAGAAACCATTCCTGTCGTGACAGAAACCATTCCTGTCATGACTGCAACCGTTCCTGTCATGACGGAAATTATTCACGCCTGAATGAAAAATTATTCCATTCATGTCTGAATTATTTAAGATTGTATGTAAATGGTTTCGGGAGTTCCCGAAACGGATTACGACATAACCCGTTGGTGTTTTGGCGTTTATTGGGGGGGGGGGGGGTAAAATGGCATTAACTGACACGTCGTGCTGAGCATCAATTTTGCGCTACTGCTGAGGAAATATTCGATTGCCATTTTCATTTTGCTATTAACGGCAGCAAAGGTAAAACATTATTTTGAAACTGCCAAAATTATTTTTGATGGTTTTATAATTTTTTTCAACAGGGATTAAATTCTGTTCAAAACTTTAGTAATCAGTTCATCAAACGATCTTTTGTAATCCGTGTTCATATCGCCTGCGTAGCGTCCTGCAATTACGAGGCAGGCAGTCATTGCGCGGTGCCCCATAAGCCGCGACAGTCCTGCAAGTGCAGCGCTTTCCATTTCATAGTTGGCTATTTTTAAGCCTTGATATTCAAATGATTCTATTTTTTCATTCAAATCCGGCTGTTGAAGTTCAAGGCGTACATAACGTCCCTGCGGTCCATAAAATCCGTTTGCAGAGATTGTTATCCCCTTGCGCATATCATATCCTATTTGTTCGACAAGCGAACTGTCGGAACGTATAAAATAAGGTTTTGCAAGAGATGGGTTCCATTGTGTATGTTTTATAAAGCTGTCTGACAATGCAGTTTCAAGCACTTCTTCACTGTTTTTGTAGAAAAAAAGCAATCCGTCCATGCCCATTGATATTTCCGAAACGATATATGAACCTATGGGACAAAACGGCTGTAAACCGCCACAAGTACCGATTCTTACCAGAGTCAGCCGGCGAAAATCAGGTTTGACAGTGCGGGTTGAAAGGTTGATATTGGCAAGTGCGTCAAGTTCGTTCATCACGATGTCAATATTATCACAGCCGATACCGTGCGACAATGCAGTGATGCGTTTGCCTTTGTATGAGCCTGTTATGACTCGAAATTCTCTGTTTTGACAGTCAAATTCGATATTTTTAAAACAAGTAGCGACAACAGGCACCCTTTCTGGGTCGCCCATCATCACTACTTTATCAGCCAACTGTTCGGGTTTAAGATGCAGATGAAACACCGAGCCGTCAGAATTTATCGGTAACTGGTCGGAAGGGATTATTCTCACTACCAATTATTTCTTCTCTGCTTTCTTTTTGCAGCAAGAGCCTTTTTTGTCGGCGTCTTTCTTTTCTTTGCAGCAGGAGCTCTTTTTGTCTGCATCTTTCTTTTCTTTGCAGCAGGAAGATTTGCCTTCAGTCTGTTCGGTTTTAGCTTTGCTGCAACCTTCTTTCTTCTTGTCATCTGCGGAAACAGAGCCTACTGCACAAAATACAAAGGCTACTACTAATGTTAAAAATATCTTTTTCATAATCAATAAAAATTTTAAATTCGCGACAAAGGTATAAAAATATTTTTCAATTTACCAATAAATAATAGTTTTTACACTGATTTATTTAATGTTTAAATATTTTTAAGATTTTAGAAATTCTTTTACCAGATTGTAAACATTCGCTGCTGTAAATCCAAGTTTTTCGTCCAAAACCTTGTAAGGTGCTGAAAATCCGAATGATTCAAGTCCGTGGATTTTGCCGTTTGCGCCGACAAGTCCAAGCAGATTGACAGAAAGTCCTGCTGTTAAGCCGAACACTTTTTTATTCGGAATGATGACAGCGTCCTGATATTCTTTCGATTGTGAGCGGAACAGTCCTTCCGATGGCACCGACACGATGCGAACTTTCACTCCGTCTTTGCGAAGCAGCGCTGCGCCTTCGACAAGCGTAGCGACTTCTGAGCCGGATGCGAGCAGAATAACATCGGCAGAACCATCACATTCAACCACATATCCTCCTTTTGATGCGCCTTCCAGAGCGGCTTCATATCGACTGCCTTTTGTGGGCAGGTCGGTTATGTTTTGGCGCGAAAGGATTAGTCCGGTTGGCGAGGAAGTGTTTTCTAATGCGAGTTTCCATGCAACTGTCGTTTCTTCCACGTCGGCAGGACGAATGGCGAGAAAAGAGTTACGTCCGTGATGGTTTTTCAATTTTTCCATCAGACGTATTTGGGCTTCATGTTCGACAGGTTCGTGAGTTGGACCATCTTCGCCTACTCGGAAAGCGTCGTGCGTCCAGATAAATTTGACTGGCGTTTCCATTAGTGCAGCCATACGGACAGCGGGTTTCATATAATCGGAGAATACGAAAAACGTGCCGCAGGCTGGAATTACGCCACCATAAAGTCCCATTCCAATGCAGATGCAAGCCATAGTCAGTTCACTGACGCCTGCTTGCAGGAACGAGCCTGAAAAATCGTCTTTTGTGAAGGCTTTTGTCTGTTTGAGGAAGCCGTCGGTTTTGTCGGAGTTCGACAGGTCGGCAGATGTAACTATCATATTTTCAACCTGCTTGGCTAACGCTGCGAGTACTGTAGCCGATGCTGCACGGGTTGACTGACCTTGTTTTTGTGTGATTCCTGCCCAATCAACCTGTGGCGCTTTGCCTGAAAGCCAGTATGTGAGTTTAGCAGCGATTTCGGGGTTGGCTTTTTCCCATGTCGTCTGTTTAGCTGTGCGTTCTGCTACTATTTTCTTCAATTCTTCTGCACGTACGGCATAGAGTTGTTTTGTTTCTTCAAATATGACGAAGGGTTCTGCGGGGTTTCCGCCGAGGTTTTCGACTGATTTTTCGAATGATGCACCTGATTCGCCGAGCGGCATTCCGTGTGTCGCGCATTTGTTTTCAAACGACTGTCCGTCGGCTGTACGAGCGCCTTTGCCCATAATGGTTTTGCCGATGATGAGGGTTGGCGCGCCGGTTACTTTTTGTGCATCGGTTAATGTTCTTTCGATTGCTTCGGCATCGTTACCTGCTATTTCGACAACTTTCCAGCCCCATGCGCGATATTTAGCAGCTGTGTCTTCGGTTGTTACTTCGCGGCAGGTGGTTGAAAGTTGAATATCGTTTGAGTCGTAAAACATAATGAGGTTGTCGAGTCCGAGATGACCTGCGATTCGTCCTGCGCCTTGCGAGATTTCTTCCTGTACTCCGCCGTCGGAAATGTAGGCATAGATTTTTTGCTCAAGTGTTCTGCCGGTGCGGGCGGCGAGGAATTTAGCGGCGATTGCTGCACCTACAGCGTAGGTATGTCCTTGTCCAAGCGGACCTGAGGTGTTTTCAACGCCTCGTGCTACGTCCACTTCGGGGTGTCCAGGTGTAGGGCTGCCCCATTGGCGGAACTGCTTCAGTTCGTCTATGGTGTATTTACCTGTCAGTGCAAGGACTGAATAGAGCATTGGCGACATGTGCCCAGGGTCGAGGAAGAAGCGGTCGCGACTTTCCCAAGCAGGGTTTTGGGTATCATAAACTAAAAATTTGCTGTATAGCACGTTGATAAAATCTGCACCTCCCATAGCGCCTCCGGGGTGTCCTGATTTTGCTTTTTCTACCATTGCTGCGGCGAGAATACGGATGTTGTCGGCAACACGGTTAAGTCGTTTGATTCTACTCATAAATGAAATATTTATTATATTATTATTAATCTCTACGGTTTGAAACAGCATTTATCGCTTTATCGCCTGCTTGAATAAAATCTGCTTTGTGACCAATATTCACATTGCCGTCTGAATCAAGATAACCTTTTAATCCGTTGCGGACAAGTTCCTGATGCGCAGCGACTATACAGGCGCCTTCATAGTTGATTTGTTTCAAATGTTCTGTCAGAGGCGTCCCTCCGCGGGCAAAAAGTTCGACAGGTTCCATTGCAGGTGTGTTATGTTCCGAGCCGAAAGTAACTACAAAACCGTTATCTGAAAGGTATCCTGCATAGCGTTCCAATACTTCTACGCTGTTGCGCGTGGTAATAAATTCGACAGAAAAAATGCCACGTTGACGCAATATTTCGGCTGTTTTCTCAACATTCTGTTCAAAATCAGTAAAACCACCTTTTGCATCATCTGCAAGGAACGGATATGTTGGAATACCGCCTGCTGCAAGTATGATTTGACGCACTTTTTCTAGCGGCAAGAATGCTTTTGGGCTTTCAGGAACAAACGCTGCTCCGCCTGTTTTCAAGAGGTTGCTGCGTATTTCGTTTTCTATGGCAGCATAATCGGATACGTCAGATTTAAGTGCTTTGCCACAGAAAAGTTTTTCTAAAAGAAGTTTTATAGCATCGGTATTGTTTTCTAAATTGTTGTAAACTGCAAGACGAAGTGCTTTTGCCAAGTGTCGTTCACGAACAGAGCCTTTGGTTAAATTGCACTTAATCTGCTCATAATCGAGTCTGAAGCCAACATTATTTGCAGTGAGGACGTCATTGAGTTTGCTGCACATTTCATAAACTTGAGCGTTTGATTCGCGACTGACGGCGGCAAGTTCTGAAGCAAATGGTTCCGGCAGACAGGGCGGGCATTTCAATCCTTTGCCACTGATATATGTACGTCCGGGATTATTAGGGTCATTCACGCGAATTCCTGCTTTTTGGTCTTCTTCCTGAAGGCTGATAAACTCGATGTTAAACAGTGGATACAGACCACGTTTCAGCGCTTCGTCGCGCCATTCTACATAGCCGTCCATTGAATAGAAATCATTGATTCCCACTACTGTAACATTTTCTTTCACTGCTCTGTCAAGCGCTTCAGTCAGATGAGCGAAGGCGCTGAAGGAATAGGGTGTATGAATATGAGCATTTACATTAGGATATTGCATATCAAAAAAAATCAGGATGCAAAGGTAATGAAATATTTGTAAATTCCTGCAATATATTTCTAAATTTGAACGTATGCGTTTATACCTGTTTTAATAATTGAAAAGTTTTTCGTACCTTTGTGAATTATATCTGAAATCTGATGAACGATCGATTGATACTGCTGTATGTAATTTGTTTACTATTGTCTGTTTCCTGTAGCAACAAGTCGTTTGATGCTGTTCCAACTTTTACGGTTACCCATACAAATTTTGTTAATTATATTGATATTGACGGTTATACCGAGCCGTTGAGCGTTTCGTCTGCCTGTGCGCCTGAATATTTTGATGGTGAAATAGAATATATTATCGAAGACGGTACATTTGTTAATGAAGGCGACATAGTATGCCGCGTGAAATCGCCTGAATTGCAGACAACGTATGATGAATCCTCAAACAATCTTCAACAGGTTGAGGCGCAATTAAACACCCAGCGCGCCAGTCTTGAGATGCAGGAGGCTGTACTCAAAGCCGAAATAATGACTAATGAAGCGCAGGACAAAATTACTGCTTTGGATTCTTTGCAAATAAGTTACCTGTCGCCAAAAGAGGCAAGAATAAAACAACTTGAGCTTGAACAGAGTGCAATAAACAAATCCCGTTTTGAAAAGAAAATCAAGGCTCTTGAAGTAATTCGACAGTCTGAACTCAAAAAAATGGAATTGCAGGTTCAGCAATACCGTCGCCAACTTGACGATATTGCCGAGCGTCGAGAAAAAATGAATATAAAAGCATTACGCCGCGGACTTGCTATGCGGGCAGTAAATCCGTCAACGGGACAACAGTTTAAGGTTGGCGAACCGTGTTGGAGTGAGATGCCTATTGTCAATATTCCAGACGTATCGGGGATGAAAGTAAAAATTTCTGCGCCAGAAGCCGATTTCAAAGCCATAAATAAAGATGACACTGTGATTTATTCTTTCGATGCAATGCCAAATATCACAGGACAGGGGCGCATTACGCTGAAATCGACTGTCGGTAACAATCGTAATTCAGGAATAGTAGTTTTTGGTGGCGGTGTAATTCATTATTCAAATGGCAAGAAGAAGTCGAAAGTAAAGTTTTTTGATATTGAAGCGTCTATCGACACTGTTCAACAGATGCCTGAACCCGGATTTTCAACACGTTGCCATATTCTTCTAAAACAAGTAAAAGATACTCTTGTTGTACCACAGATATCTGTCTTTGAGGAAGATTCGATGAAAGTTGTTTTTGTAAAACAGTATAATGGTTTTGAAAAGCGTGAAATTGCGACAGGGTTGTCATCTCAAAAAGAAATCATCGTCAGCGCAGGACTTAAGGAAGGCGAAATTATTACTCTGGTTCGCCCGAAAAATGCAATGATAAATAATACTGTACTCCTGCCTGTTTTATAAAAATCAAAACAGTCGATAATTTGTCCGTAATACTTTAAATTCTGTACGGCGGTTAATTTGGTCTGCTATTTCCTGCTGTTCCGGTATAAGAGTATTGATAAATTCTTCATCAAGGATTTGCCCGTAAGGTAAATATTCAAATTGTGAAGCAAGATATTTTGTTACGGTTTTAGGCTTCGATTTTCCATATCCTGCGGACGTCAACCTGTCTTTTTCTATTCCTGCGGAAATCAGATAATCAACAACAGACTTTGCGCGGTGTTGCGATAAATTTTGATTATATTCATCAGAACCTTTCCTGTCGGTATGCGCAGAAAGTTCGATAGTTACGTTGGGATTGTCTTCGAGCATCGCAATTATTTCGTCAAGCGCTTCTTTCGATTCGGGGCGCAAAGTAGCCCTGTCGAAATCATAGAAAATATTTTCTATCACGACAGGTTTGGAAATCGAAGGCAAGTAAAAATCTACATAAAACGTATCGCTTTTTTCCTCATCAGGAATTGTAATCATCTGTTTCTGGTTAAGATGTTCCGGTGCGCTGCCCAGCATCACATATTCCATTCCTTTGACTATTTCAGTCTTCCATGTGCCATCAACTTTAGCGATGACTTTGCGGTTTGAGCCGTCTTTGCCGACTATACGGACAGAAGCGCCGTCTATCATTTCCTCGTCGTTATCAAGCACCCAGCCTTCTATTGCAATGGTATATCCGGGCAATTCAAACTGATATATATGGTCAGAGCCACGACCGTCGTTCCTGTTGGAACAAAAATAACCTCTGTTTTTCTTTGGCTCGAAAACTATCCCGAAGTCATCGGCATTACTGTTTATCGGAGATTTCAGGTTTTCTACTGTCCAGCCGTTTTCTATCGGAACTGCGCGAAAAATATCAAGTCCGCCCATTCCTAAGTGTCCATCTGAAGAAAAATACAGCGTACTGTCGTCGCGAAAATAAGGAAACATTTCGTCGCCTGCCGTATTGATGTCTGCACCAAGATTTTCGGGATATGATTTGCCTGTTTCATCTATTTTTACTCTCCATATATCTTTGCCGCCATAACCGCCAATAACGTCTGAAACAAAATAAAGGTAACCATCCATACCAACGGCGGGATGAGCAGCCATTTTCAAAGTGTCTTCAAAAATAGCAACCCGCTCGCCTTTGCCCCACTGTGCGCCGGAACGCGGAGAGCGGTAAATATCTGCCGTTTTTGGTATTCCTTCTTCTTCGCCGCAGTAAGTATAATACAGAGTCGATCCATTGGCGGTTACTGAAGAAGAGCCTTCGTCAAATTCGGTGTTAAGTTCGCTGTCAATATGTTCTGGCTTCCGCCAAACTCCTTTTTCATCCTGTTTCAAAAGATAAAAATCATTGTTTCGGATGCCTGTTATTGAACTTTTCAAACTGTCACCCACAACGCCTCGACGGGAAGTGGAATATATCATCATATCTGACTTGTCGCCAAGCAGGACAGGAGAAAAATCGCCGTCGCGAGTTGAAACTATGTTGAATTTTTTGATTTCATATCTCGTCGGCGCACCTTTCCAAACAACAGCCGAATCACAGCCACGCAGACCGTTTAAAGCCTGTATGTTGTCGGGAACGGAATCTAAAAATTCCTGATATTTTTTACTTGCCTCTTTGTAACGTCCCAAACGATGTAACATTTTTGCGGCGAAGAGAACTGACGAGCTGTCGGGATATTCATAACGGAGCGCGTTATTGTAGGCTGTAAGCGCTTTTTGAGTAGCGCCCGACTTTCGGTAACATTCGGCGAGATGGTATGCTATACTGCCGCGCAGGTAAGTTTTCTTCGATGGGGTTTTGGAATAGACTTTGCGGTAAACTTTTGCCGCATCGAAATATTCGCCACGTTCTTCTTTGGCAATAGCATCACTCAATTTCGCTGTTTTGCAAGAAAACAGCGACAGCAACGCAATTGCAAGCAGCAGAAGTAAAGTTTGCCTGTTCATTTTCATTGATTTTATGAGGAATAAACTTCTTTATTAAACTGAATTTTACAGAAATTATTGTAAAATAAATATAAACACCCATTAAATCATAGATGAAAATATGCATACTTTCCTGCCCTTACTACCTGCAAACAACACGGAAACCAGAGGTGTAGAACCGGTTTACGAAGCGAAACTCGTTGCCTTAGCGTTTTCCACAGAATGTCCGGACTGTTCCAACTTCTGTTCTGTTGTCCATCCTACATTGAATGTAAAACTGCTCTATGTATCGGAATCGTCCTCTTGTGCAAAACCTGTCACTGCACTCAGCAATAAAACAGTCAATAAAAGTTTGTTGTATATATAAGGTGAAAGGTGAAGGGTCGGTTTTACCCTGTACCCTTCACCTTTTACCTTGTTCCTTTCCTAAAACACTTTCGCTCGTTCTTTGTCTGTTGCTACGATGTAAACGCCGCGAGAAGGAGGATTGACAGAATTTTCGCTTGCTGTTGCTGTGCCTTTGTAAATCAATCTGCCCTGTACGTTATAGACGCTGAATACATCGCCTGCGGAAAGTTCGCCGATTTTCAATCCGTTGTTCTGTACGGACACGATTAATTGTGTTTTTACAACATTCGAAATCGCTGTTCCCGCACAGTTGACATTGACGATGATGCAGATCTGGATGCGTCTGCTCGGATTCAGGATAGAGGGAGAAATGTAGAACAACCGCTGACGGGCCGATGCCGTCTGGGAACAACCCGGACTGACCGTGGTCGCCGAAATAAAATATCATACCGAAAAAAAATAGATGCTCTACTCGACGAAGCCATGCAACAGATACACGACCGGCGCTATTACAACGCATACACGGGGGAGAGTTATTCTCTTGGGAATTGCTTTTTCCGGCAAAGAAACCGGTTGTAGGATGGAAGAATTCAGGATTACTAAGGATCATCTACTTTAAGGGGGGGGGAATTACCATGATACTGTTTTCCGCGTGACCGAAAAAACCACAACGCAATATCGTCGTAGCGGTATTTTACCGATGAAAAATGTGGAAACAACGACTTTTGCGCCGTCTCTTTTATCTGTTGTTCCGACTTGTGGAAGCCGCAGTTGTAGGCCGAAGCATAAAAACGCAACTTTTCTGCTTCGTTTGAAAAGGCGAGGTTGCCGAATTTCCGGTTTATCGTTTCGCAATACAGAGCCAGATACGTCATTTGCCATTTCACTGTGCTGAGTCTGTCTATTCTTTCCACGCGTGAAGTCCTTGCTTCGGGCGCGGAAAATAAACAGGACGCGTATTTTACCCGCAAGAGCGAATCCGCTAACAGATATTCTTCCATCCGCTCTATAAACGAGGGTTTCATTTGAAAACAACCGATTGAAAAATCGGCGTATGCCTTGCCGTTTTGTACATAAAGCACCTTGAGCGAATAGGTTTCCAACTTGTTTCGCAAATGGCTGTACTGCGTGAGTTCAGGTGCTACAACGGCAAATATAAAGCGGGCAGGCAAACCGGCGCTGCCTGCTGCCTGCTCGAAATCTTTAATGTAAGTTTTATAAAACGACTCGGCAAAGGCACACTCCTGCCGGTATTGCTCCGAATAGGATTGCCCCGACGCCATGCCCGACCATAGCACGAACGCTAATAGCAGGCAGTATTTACAACTTGTACTCATATATTACTAATTCTTTGCCCTCGATGGCGTTCCAGATGAAGGCGTTCTTCTCCGCGTCGTACCAGGCGTAGAGGGCGGGGGCGTGGCCGTGGGTCACGCCGTCAATCACGACGTGGGCATGTTCGTACGAGGAGTCAAAAGAGTGTTCCTTGTCGGGGGAGTAGATTTCTAATTGTCTACTTTTATAGCGGTTGTTGCTTGCAAAAAGATCGGGTGCGCAACTCAACCTCCACTCCATACCTGTCAGGTACTCTGTTTTGGTTTCCTTCCCGTTGTTGTTGTTATATATTCTACCATCGTCGTGATTGTCGTAAAAACTGTAGTTGCCTTTGTCATCCATTTCAAGACCGGTGAGATAATCATGTTCCTCGATCTCCTTGCCGTTTGCGTTTGCATGCCATTTCCCATTTTCTTTATACAGGTAAGCATACTTCCCACTTTCGGTAAGATGGATGTCCTCACTACAATAATCATATCCCCTGCTGCTTTTCTCCGTTCCGTCGATGTTGGTTATTGCATGCCATTTCCCGTTTTCTTTATACCGGTAAGCATACTTCCCACTTTCGGTGGACTGTAAATCCCAGACGCCATCGTACCCCTTGCTGTCGCGGCCGTTGATATTTACATAGTATTTCCCGCCCTTCTCGTGAACATAGGCAAACGCCGGGGCTTCCTGGACTTTCTTGCTGGAGCCGTCGCTGTAGCGGGCGTACCACCTGTCGTCAAGCATGTAGAGGAACTCGCGATCGGGGAGGGCGTCGTGTTTACCGGGGAAGTGTACCCTGTCGAAGGGGCCATCTTTTGTCCCGTCGCGATGGATGTAGTAAGTGGTGCGTTCCCCCTCCGTCTGGGCGTAATGGAACTTGTTGAAATCCGTGTTGCCCTTGCTGTCGCTGGCAAACGTCAGGGATCCTCCATCAAAAGGCCCGTACACCTTACCTTTGATGTTTACATAGTACCCGTCTTGTAGACTGTACCCGAACACGTACCCGTTTTCTTCGTGCACGTTCAAATGGTAAAAGTCGGGGTAGTAGTAGTAGTTGCCCACATCCATCCGCTTGCCATTAAAGACAAAGGTATAGTTTTTCCCGAGCGTGTCGTAAATGATACAAGCGAAGTGATTCCCCTTCACCTGTTGCAGTACGAAGTACTCGCCAGATTCGATCTCCTCGTTCGCGGCGAGGGTGAAGAGCACCTCGCGTTTCGGTTCCTTGTTGTTTTGCGCGTTGATGTTGCCGGCGACTATGGCGGCGAACATGAGCATGAATAGTGTCTTTTTCATTTTATTGTTGTGTTGTGCCCGCCGGGGCGGGCTGTTGTTTGTTTTTCTTTTTCGTGCCGATTCCTGATTGGTGGTCGGCACGGACTACAAGTCCGCGCCAGCGAGGATGTG
>JAIRYM010000048.1 GCA_031267615.1 Dysgonamonadaceae bacterium | reverse complement strand
TCGTAATCGCCAAGATAATATTTTGATGTTGTTGTTCCCGATTTTGTATGAGTAGATTTTATGCGCTGTTCGTCTGTACCGTAAACAAGTGAATAAGACGTCCCATTATGACTTACGGTCTTGATTTTCCTGAAGTCAGTATAAGTCAGCGTCTGACCGGCAGGAACATAACTGCTCACAGGGTCAAGAGAAGTAAGTGCGTGAGGTTTACCGTTTTCGCCGTAAGTCATCGCTGTACTAATGCCTGTTTTAGACTGAATATTGCCGGTTGTTGCATTAAAACTTAAGGAATTGCTTTGTGTAATGGTAGAACCCTGATAGATATGCCAGTTGGTCAGGCGGTTCATAGAATCGTAATACATCGAATCCTTGTATATGCTAATCCCGTCTTTACGTGAAGATAAATTGCCTTTGGCATTAAAAACATACGACAGGTTGGTAATTCCGGCAGTAACGATAGACACTGGAAATCCTTTGGCGTTAAAGCTGTAAATGGTTTCTTTGCTGCCCTGCTGAGTTTTTGTAAGTTGTCCGCGGGCGTTGCTTTCTTTTGCCTGCCACAGCAGCGAGTTATCGTCAAACTTTTTAACGTGAGTAAGATAACCGTTTCGATCGTAAATATTGCTTACTGTAAAGCCATCGGGATAAATCTGTTTATAAACTCTTCCTAACTGGTCAAATTCGGTCGAACGTTTAAAGACTGTGCTGTTTGTTATGCTGTCGACCGACTGTATTATTCGGTCAAAGTTGTCGTAATAATAAGTTTGTGAATGTTGACCGGCAATACGTACGGTTTTGAGACGATTCAGACTGTCATAAATGTAATCGGTTCTTTGTGTCTGTTTTCCAACACGCTGCATATAATTCAGCAAACCCGCCTGTGTGTAGTTATATGTTGTAACTACTGGAGTTGTTTTGCTGTGAACATACTGTGAATCAACGAGCAACTGTCCCCATCCGTCGTATTTGGATTTTACTGTGCCTGCATCGGGGTCAACAAGGCTCGTCCTTTTTCCCTGAAGGTTGTATTCCATTGTAATAGCAGTTCCACCTTGAGGAGTGGCGGTTTTCACCTGTCCATTGGCGTAATGAGTAAATGCGACTGATTTTCCGTTAGTGGTTTGTGAAGTGGTTAGTCCCGCCGAATTGACAGTGGTCGAGGAACTTCCAGACGGCGTTGTGACTGTTGTTGTCAGACCATTGTACGTGTATGTCGTTATCCCTTCCACATCAGTTATTTTTTTTATCCTGCCATATGAATCATAGAGATAATCCGTTGCATTAATACTCGTTTCGTTCTCAAAATAAGGTCCCCAAACAGTTGATACCTGTCCTTTTGTATTATACTCCGTGCTTATTTGGATTTTCTTTTGATTCAATCCGTAGGATTCGCTCCTGATTTCGCGTCCCAAAGCGTCATACCAGACGGTGAGAGGCGATTCACCGGAAGTTTCGGAGTAACTGTAATATTTTGCACCTAAAGGTTTATCACTTCTGTTTGCTGCCCAAAGCAGCGTATTTACCGACTTTGTGCCGTCAGGGTAGTGTGTTTCTACAAGCCTGTTGCAAGCGTCATATCCATAAGATATCCAACCAAGTCGCGAAGTTTCTGCCGTCAGCAAGCCGCGTTCTTCGTAATAGTGGTATGTTATGGTTTCGTTGAGCAAGTCGTTTGTTCGTGTTTTAACGAATCTGCCCGAAGGCGTGTATGTCAGTGTTTGAGAACGGGAAACGCCATTGGCAGAGGTCGTTATTTTTTGCGGATTGCCGAAAGCGTCGTAGTTAGAATATGATGTAATATATTGATTAACATCGCCAACATCAATAGTATCATTAATAATATTGCCTTTTGTGTCATATCCGAAAGTACTGATACGTGTTATAATATCATTATCCCACTGTTGTTTCACAGTAATTTTTTGTGGCAAATAATTACACCACGAGCCATTATCTGTATATTTAAAAATCTTGGTTTCGGTATGATTGCCGCGAATAGTCCTTACACTGTCAGGATTACCATAAATATCGTAATTATGAATACTTACGTCAGTAGTAAGCCCCGTTAGATAATTTGTCGAAATTTGCCCTGATTGATACGGAAATACTCGCTTGCCGCCAAAGTATATGATATTATTACTAAAGACAGAAGCAGATACAGTATCTGTTGTATTACCCGTATTTACCGAAACAATCTGTTTAGCAGGATACACGTTGAAGTATGTGTGATTGTAATCATATATAGAAGAAACAGTCTGATTATTACGTGAATTAGTTGCACTGATTTTCTCAAACCCCAAAAATCCCTTACCCTGTTTGTGTGTTCGAATATTCTTATAGTAGTAAGAAATACTGTAGTATATATTGTCATATAACCGTTGGACAACATAAAATGGAAATAAAGTTTTTGTTACAGGAAAATTTACACTATATTGTTCTTCTGTATTATAAATGTATCTGGAAGTTACAGGCAAATAATCTACATAGTGAGTTTCAAATCCGTTTGAAATAGATTTTATACGGGCAAAGAATGTATCGTCAAATGATTTATTCATCCAAACGTCAGAATATTTATGATAAGTAAAATCATAACGTCCGTCTCCATCATAATCAGCACAGTCTAATTTTTGCCAGTCTTCTCTTTCGTTAAGTGGCATATTTGATGTATAGGATACAAAATCAAATCCTGAACCATTGTTAATGCCAATTTTGAATTTAACATAAAAACTGATTCCTCTCGATTCATACTCTACCAATGCAAAATCATATTTTCCATCCAAATTAAAATCACCACCAAATCCTTTTAGTGTTTTTTCTGAAAGAGTTAATCTTGGTAATATTTTTTTTACAAATGAATTGCCTGTCGAGAGTAGCCAGAATGTTTCATACCCATAAGGACCGTAACTGCTATTACTTTTGATGACAAACAGGTCGATTTTTCCATCGTTGTTATAATCGCCAGGGTAAATATCCTGTTTATTGGATAATTCCGAGGTTGAAAACAATAGTTCAAATGTACTTCCGTTAAATTCATAAACATATCCTGTATTGCCTGTTCGTATGCAAATATTAGTTTTTCCATTACCTGTAACATCAAATAAATTAAGACAATTTGGAAATGTTGAAAATAATTCATCGCCCCAATCCGTAATACCACCACTTCCGATGACAGTCCCAGTCCCGTCATAAAGTTTTTCTGTGCTTTTTATCAATATTTCGTGTTTCCCATCGCCATTAAAGTCCCCTATAACATAATCATTATCTGCAACCGTTGTATTAAAACCACCACTGACACCGGAAAACGAATTGCCATCGAAGAAATAATAGTTGTATCTGTATGTATTATTTGGAGCATGAGTAACGCCTATAATATCCATCAAACCGTCACCGTTCAAATCTGCGGGAATAACAGCCTTGTAATTATCTCCATACACTGTAAATTCCGTTTTTTTAGGAAACGAAATACCAGAAAAATCGTAGTTAATATATAATTTAACTACTTTATCCTTGACAGTTATAAAATCCCTCCTGCCATCGCCATTAAAATCAGCAAAAATTGGATTGAGGTCTGTAATGTGTTCGAACAAACCCAAATAGGAATCTTCTTCTCCTGTTTTTGAGTAAATTACAGATTCATCTTTCCAACAGATTTTTATTGGCTTATAACGTGCGCCATCACTTAATTCTTCTGTGATTGACGTAATTTGGGAATACAATCCTTCGGTTGAATAAGTAATTGAATATTTTTTTAGAATCTGATTATTCGTTTTCACTAAAATATAATCAAGCAGTTTCGGCTCCATTATCAATTTTCCTGCAATATAGTTAGTAATGGTATCTGTTCTTGCTTTGTACATAAATTCAATTGCAGAGAAAGGTAAAAGATTTGCAGCGCTATTGCCTGTATATTTGATTTTTGAAAGCCGACACTCTCCGTTTGATGTGTTTTCATAATATTCATAATTCAGATAGTTACCATTTCGGTCAGATACTTTTTTTAGCAACCATTGCAATGGGACATTGCTGCCTTGCGCTTCAATATAAGAATCCGTACTGCTTCCGTATTCCATCTTGCTGCCTCCTTTTGTTGTAACTTC
Organism: Dysgonamonadaceae bacterium; assembly: GCA_031267615.1. GTDB lineage: Bacteria > Bacteroidota > Bacteroidia > Bacteroidales > Azobacteroidaceae > Azobacteroides. The sequence goes on along the minus strand of JAIRYM010000048.1, from coordinate 49,361 downwards.
AAATCCCATATAACCATCTATATATTTGTAAATAATTTTACTGAATGATTCAATTTCAGTTCGATATTCGGCATTAGCAGAAAAATGTGTTCCTGAAATCAAATACAGGCGTTGTCCATCAAGCATAAGATTATCCATAACATTCAACTTGACTGATGCGGCAGAAGAATCGTGGTAATAATCTTTCCCCGTGCGTGTAATCGCTGATATTCCACTTAAATTCCAACCCCAGCCGAGTATGCTGTTTCCTGTCTGACTATTATATACAAGCGCCAGATTCGGTTGTATACCCTGTATTCCTTCAGGACATTCGATTGGTATTGTGTAGGTTGCCGCACCTGTGGGGCTTACGTCTAACTGTCCTGCCACAGAGCCGACAACTGCGCCTTCATACGCGGAATTGACTATTATTCCGTTTTCGTTTATGTATTTGCCTTCTGTTGGCGGGAACAGTAGTGTTTTGTCGATTTTGGCATTGAAATTATTTTCGCTCGTTGCAGTATACCGAAACCCTGGACTCAAAGTTATGGATTCTCGCGCAATGTAAGTTTTGTTGCCGCTGTCGGGCGCGGACAAATTGAATGTTTCGCCGGTATTGATCTGCGAAAATACGGCAATTGTATAAACAGAACATATTGCCAGGAAAATGATATGCCTTTTCATAGAGTTATTGTTTAATGATTTTCCATGAGGTCTGTTCCACGCCTTCGGCCGTGATTTTCATTATGTAAGTTCCCGCAGGTTGAGATACTAAATTAAATTCTGTAGAAAACTCCACTTTTTGTTTGATTTCAATCAAACGTCCGGAAAGATCATAAAGCAGAATATTCGCGAAGTTACCTGAAGGCAAGTTATCAATTTCGACCTTTAACATTCCCCGTGTCGGATTAGGGTAAATGCGGATTTCTGTTTCATTGATAACTTCGGAATGGACTTCCGGCTCTTCTATTCCTTCTACTTCTACTTCTACTTCTTCTGTTGATGCTTCATTTTTAGCGCTGCGTAGAGTGGTATTTGGCAACAGCGTAATTGTCCTGCTGATTCGATTCCCTGCGGCGTCGTAAGCAAATTTAATAAGGCGTTTTTCCGTTTCAGAAGTTGTCTGCATAATATTTTCCAGCGTTAATGTTGATTCCAGTGAATTTGCATTGTCGAAATCCTGTTTTCCCTGTATAAAATTATATACCGAACCTGCTAAAACTAATACGCCAATAACCAGATGTTTTTTCATAACAGTTATTTTTTATTTTCCAGTTCATTGACCCTGATTTTCAATGCATCAACAGTTTCCTGCTGCTGAATAATATACAGCGTCAGTTCTTCAATCTTCTGAAGCAGTTTGACCTGCATTTCACCTACATTGACGCCTTCATTTTTTTCAACTTCTGCCGCTGAAGGTATTTCCGGCAAATGTTTGTTTTCTTTGATAAAGGTGTTCACTTCCGAGAGGGGTTTTAGGCGGTAATCGTCGTGGAAGACAAAATCCGCCCATTCGGCAGTTTCGATTTTTACTTCGTGAACGTGAGCAGTGCCATTGAGATACATATTGCCATCGTTGGCAACAATCAAATGGGTATGGAACAGTCCATCTTCGCAAAAAGTCGTGCCAACAACAAAACGGTCATCTCCCGAATTGTCATCACCAATATTGATTCGCAAATCCACATAATTATCTGATGGAACGTATTTTGCCATCCAAATTTCATCACTGTAACTGCCAACTCCACCTATTTTCAGTTTGTGTCCCAAACCGATAAATTGAGTAGTTTTTGAAACATCGTCGTCAGCATTTCCGCCGATATGTACATCACCGTTTGTTCTAAAAGAACCGTCTCCGTGAAACTCTAATTGTTTGTCAAAGTCCCACGAACCATCTGATTTAGATGGATACAAAAGTATGGATTGCCCAGTCCAAAGATTGTTTTCCAAATTGAATTTGCCATAAGTTCCTTCAAAACAAATACTTCCTCTTGTTTGTATCGTTGAAGAAATTTTCAGTTTGCCGTTTATCTCTAATTTTTCCGTTGGACTGGTTGTACCTATTCCAACATTACCGTTTGAAAAGTTAAACTTAGTTGCTTTAAAAGACAGCAAGTCGTCCGCTTCCCATTCGCCAATCTGGACATACGAGCCGTCGCCAAATTTGAGCAGATTTTTTGTTCGCTCAGATGCAGACGTTGAGTTACCGATTTTCAACTCGTTGCTGTGAAGCAACACTTTGTTTCCAAGAGTGGCATCTGTTGTGCCGTTAATGTAGTATTGCGCATGCATAGACAATTGTGCAGCGACAAATAAAACTGGAATAATTTTAATTTTTTTCATAAATGAGTACAAAAATTGAGTGCAAAGATACGGTTTATTTTTTTATAATTATGTATATTAATTTATTTTTGTTTCATAATACTGAAAAGTTTGTATTTTCTCATTCTTTATTACTATCTTTGCTGCCGGAATATACCGTTGCGGTATTGTACGACATAAGTATTAGGAAAGAACGTTTTTTGAAATTATCTTCCTTGAAAATCTTCTAAATTATTGAAATAAGGACAGGTTCCGTGTTTGACGCAGGATCAATTTTTGTGTATCTGTATCACGATTTTTGAAGAACCCGCAAAGAGGATAAGTTGAAATTGTTGCCCTGCGTTCTTCTTTTCACGATTGTTTTGTAAATAATAACAAAAAACCATTCAAATTTTACTGCATCAAAGGGCAATGATGCGCAAAAACTATTTATCGTTATGAAAAATATGCTTCTATTTGCTCTGTTCATTGGCAGTATAAATGCTTTTTCTCAACAATCTGAACTTCCTGTGATTTTCATCACTTGCGCCGACAGTATAGTTGATGAGCCGAAAGTTCCTGCTACCTTCAGGATGATTGAAAGCAACGGCAATTCAATTTCAGAAAATATCGGAATTGAAACGAGAGGCGGTTCGTCCCAAGTTCTTTACACAAAGCAATCATACAGAATTGGATTCAAGGATACGGAAGGGAATAATAAGGATGTATCTTTGCTCGGTCTGCGTTCTGATGACGACTGGGATTTACGTGCAACTCCCAGCGACATATTGAGAATAAATGAAAAGACCGCAAATGAAATATGGCAAAGGCTGAATCATTTGCATTATCAATCTCTTGAACCTGCTGCTATCAACTGCCGCAGAGGGAAATATGCAGAACTGTTTTTGAATGGGGATTATATGGGTGTGTATCAAGTTACGGAACCCGTTGACAGAAAACAGTTGAAATTGAAAAAATTTAATGAAACAAAGGGCGGTATCAGAGGTGAACTTTTTAAAAGCAATGGATGGGGACTTGCCAATTATCGTGTATGCCCCCCGTATGTTGATAACAGTTATATTTGGGATGGAGGTGGCGGAAACTTTGAATCTGTATATCCCAAAAATGTATATCCGGAATGGAAGGATTTATATGATTTCGTTCACTGTGTCGTACATGATTATGATAATCAATTTTATACAAACTGGAAAAATTATTTCGATGAAGAAAATGCTATTGATTATTTTATTTATCTTAATTTGGCAAGTGCTAACGACAATTATTCAAACAATCTCTACATTGCCCGATATGATATTGGTTATAAATATTTTTATATTCCGCGTGATTATGATGGTGCATTTGGTCAAAACTGGAACATGACCAAAGATACTGTGCTTGATAATATTCTGGTAAATGGAATGTATGAGCGACTTTTGAAAGACAATTCAGAAGGATGTTTTGTTCAAAAAATGCACAAAAGATGGCAAGAGTTGCGTAATACTTGGATGACAGTAGAAGGAATAATGGAAATGTTTCATTATAACTACGACTACCTTCTTGAAAATGGTGTTTATGAAAGAGAGGAACAACGATGGGTAAATATTGAGAATCCGCGCAGTGAGTACGACAGATGGCATTTCGACAATCAATATATCGACTATATGGCAGACTGGCTTGCAAAGCGTATTGATTTTTTGGATAATGAGTTTAATTACACGACCGGCATTGAGAAAATTGATTCAAGGTCTATGAGCTGTCCCTGTGTTGCTAACATTTATAACTTGACCGGCAGCTTGGTAAGGACAATTCATTCTCTCAATCCGCCGGACAAAGAATTGTTTGCCAATCTGCAACGAGGTGTATATATTGTTATTATTAAGAGCATTCACTCAAACGAAATACAAAGAGAAAAAGTAATTGTGAGATAAAGGCAAAGAAGGGAATAATCATCTAAAATTCATAATAAAAAAAGCAGATTGCCTCACGGCAATCTGCTTCCACCAGTTATGAACATCAATTTTATATTTCACTCTTTTTAAGTTTTTCCTTCAGTTCAGCGAGTCCGCCGATGTCACCGAGGGTTGTCTTTTCCAAGGCAGGTTGAGCGGGAATTTCTTCTGTTTCAACTTTCTTCTTTTTCTGTGCGGTTTTCTTTTTAGGTTTAGCCTCTTCTGACGAAGTTTCTGCTGCAATCTCTGCTGCTGCTTCAATCCGCGCAGCTTTCGCTTCGGCACGCTGCTCATCTTCAAATATACGGCTGTGAGAAACAATTATGCGTTTTGAATCTTTGTTAAATTCAAGAATCTTGAAACTAAGTTTTTCTTCCAGCTGTGCTTGAGAACCTTCTTCTTTGACAAGGTGTTTCGGCGTTGCAAAACCTTCGACGCCATAAGGCAACGATACTATTGCACCTTTGTCTAGCATTTCAATAATAGTGCCTTCGTGAATTGAGCCGAGAGTGAAGATAGTTTCAAACACATCCCACGGGTTTTCTTCCAGCTGCTTGTGTCCAAGGCTTAAACGGCGATTTTCTTTATCAATGTCAAGCACTTTAATTTCTATGTTGGAATCAATATGAGTATATTCGCTCGGATGTTTGATTTTCTTTGTCCACGACAGGTCGGAAATATGAATCAAACCTTCAACGCCTTCTTCAATTTCGACAAATACACCGAAGTTGGTGAAGTTACGTACTTTGGCGGTATGTTTGCTGCCAATAGGATACCTTTCTTCGATAGTTGCCCACGGGTCTTCCTTCAACTGTTTGATCCCGAGCGACATTTTGCGTTCGTCGCGGTCGAGTGTCAGGATAACTGCTTCTACTTCGTCGCCGACTTTCATAAAATCTTGAGCGCTGCGCAGATGCTGTGTCCAACTCATTTCCGATACGTGAATCAGTCCTTCTACTCCTGAAACAATTTCGATGAATGCACCATAATCTGCCATCACAACAACTTTTCCTTTTACTTTGTCGCCAACTTTGATATTTTCGTCGAGAGCGTCCCATGGATGCGGAGTCAATTGTTTTAAACCGAGTGCAATACGTTTTTTCTCGTCGTCGAAGTCAAGTATAACTACATTGATTTTCTCATCAAGAGTAACCACTTCTTCCGGATTGGATACTCGTCCCCATGATAAGTCGGTGATATGAATAAGTCCGTCAACGCCGCCAAGGTCGATAAATACGCCGTAAGTTGTGATGTTCTTGACTACGCCTTCAAGCACCTGTCCTTTTTCGAGCTTCGAGATAATTTCTTTCTTTTGCTGTTCGAGTTCTTCTTCGATAAGCGCTTTGTGCGACACAACAACATTTTTGAAATCCTGATTGATTTTAACGACTTTAAATTCCATTGTTTTGTCAACAAATACATCGTAGTCGCGAATGGGTTTAACATCAATCTGTGAACCGGGCAGGAATGCTTCAATGCCAAAGATATCGACAATCATTCCGCCTTTGGTGCGACATTTAACATAACCTTTCACGACTTCGGCTGTTTCAAGCGCCTTATTTACACATTCCCAAGAGCGTGCGACACGTGCCTGTTTGTGAGAAAGGATTAACTGTCCTTTTTTGTTTTCCTGACTTTCGATGAATACTTCTACTTCATCTCCCACTTTCAGGTCGGGATTGTAACGAAATTCCGCTGCAGAAACAACGCCGTCGGATTTATATCCGATGTTGATTACTACTTCTCGTTTGTTGATTGCATTAACTTTGCCGACAACGACTTCGTTGTCATTGATTTTGTTAAGCGACTTGTCGTAGGTTTCAACAAGCTGTTCGCGACTGATGTCGGTCGCTGAGTCGCCTTTTTCGTAGACGTCCCAGTCAAAATTTTTTAATTCTTCTCTCATTTTAATGATTTTTTGTTAATTAGTAAATTAGACATTATGTTGTCAAAAAGCGGCGCAAAGGTAAAATAAATTTCTTTATCCGCAAAATTTTAGTGATCTTTTCAAAACAAACGGACTTGTTTTTGTTATTTTCTTTTTTTTCTGCATTTCTCTTGCGTATTTATAATTGTTTTCACCGGCTCAACCAGCAATTCTATATCGCCTGCACCTGCCATAAGCAATACTTCAAAATTGACGGAACTGACATAATCAAGCAGTTCGCTTTTTGTCAGCAGATGACGCCCGGCGCTTGTTACCAAATCAAGAATCATCTGCGAAGATACTCCTTCAATCGGTTCTTCCCTTGCCGGATAAATGGGCAGCAATATAACTTCGTCTGCCTGAGAAAGCGCTACGGCAAATTCACGATAGAAATCGCGGGTACGAGTATAAAGGTGTGGTTGAAAAATTACTGTCAACCGGCGATTAGGATAAAGTTCACGTACTGAATATATGCTTGCTGAAAGTTCTTCCGGATGGTGGGCATAGTCGTCTATAAGCGCAAGGTCAGTGGTCTTGATATGAAAATCGAAACGACGGCGAACGCCTTGAAATGACGCCATGGACGTCTTTATTTCATCATCACGGACTCCGCAAAGCGAAGCGATGGCTATTGCCGCAACTGCATTTTGAATATTGATGCGGACTGGTACGCCGAGGTTGATGTCGACAATTTTTCTGTCTGGTGCAACAAAATCAAAATGTATTTCTCCATCGCCTGTCTTTATGTTTTCTGCATAGAAATCAATCCCGGAACTGTCGGAATTAAGCGCAGCAGCATAACGATAAACCTTGACGCCGGTCTGTAATTCCAATTTCATTTTTACATTCGATTCGAGTAATAATACGCCTCCTGAGCGAACAAGCGATGCGAATTTTTCAAAGCTTTCGCGATAGGCTTCCGCTGTGCCATAAATATCAAGGTGGTCGGGTGAAACAGATGTAACGACTGCCATTGACGGATTTAACCAGTGAAAAGAACGGTCGTATTCGTCGGCTTCAATGACAGTCAGGTTGCTCGTTGAAGACAGTAACAGGTTGCTGTCATAGTTTTTCAGGATTCCGCCGAGGAAGGCGTTACAATCGACGTGAGACTGTTTCAACAAATGTGCAAGCATGGACGATGTTGTCGTTTTGCCGTGAGTCCCGGCTATACACAGTCCTTGTGTAACGCGAGTGATTTCTCCTAAAACCTGAGCCCGTTTTATTATTTTAAATCCTTCCTTTTCAAACCACTGAAGTTCTGTATTTTCTTTTGGAATAGCCGGCGTCAGAACTACCATGGTTTTTGCTTTATCTCGAAATTCAACAGGAATGGCGTCCGGATTTTCTTCATAATGAATTTGTGCGCCTTCTGTGTTGAGCTGTCGCGTGAGTTCGGATTCTGTACGGTCGTATCCCGCGACCTGTGATCCTTTCGAGAGAAAATATCGGATAAGGGCTGACATTCCTATGCCTCCCGCGCCGAGAAAATATAATGATGTGTTTTGATGATTGTGCATAATATCTGTCCGGAATGTTTCGGCTGCAAAGGTACGCTTTTTTTGTTTGCCTTTCATTTTTTTTACTTACCTTTGTCTGACAATAATGTTTTTAGTGTGACTGATAAAGAACTGTACAGGGCTTTGTGCCTGAAAGAACATTCTATTCCTGTTTATGCGCAAGACTGGTGGCTCGACTGCGTTTGCGGCGAAAACCGGTGGAACGTACTCTTAATTCTTCAAGATGGACTGGTTTCCGCGACTATACCTTATTATATGCCGTGCAGAGGTATTATAACGATGCCGCCATTTACGCAAACGATGGGAATATGGTTCAATCCCGTGTTTGAAATGAAACGGACGGCAAGCGAACTGTATCGAAGGCAGACTGTATGCGAAGAATTTATCCGCCGGCTTCCTGCTCACAGTTATTTCCTGCAGAATTTTCATTATTCTTTTACCGACTGGCTGCCGTTTTACTGGAACGGCTTTCGACAGACTACCCGATATTCTTTCTTGCTGCATGATATTAAGGATAAGGAAACTCTTTATAATAATCTCGGAAGAAGTATAAAGGAAAATCTGAAAAAAGCAAACAAAAACCGTTTGCAGGTCAGACGAAATGTTCCAATAGATGAATTTATAAAAATCAATGCGCAGGTTTTTGCCCGTCAGTCAATTAAAGTTGCCCACCAAAACACATTGAGAAAACTCGTTTCCACAGCTGTTTCCCGCAAACAAGGCAATATTTGGGGCGCTTACGATGAACAGGGAAAACTGCATGCGGCAGTATTCGTCGTTTGGCAAGACGACTGCGCTTATGCTATCGCTAATGGCACTTACACCCACCTTCGCAAGTCCGGAGGACTTTCATTAGTCCTATTGCAGGCAATAAGTGATTTATCTTCATCGTGTACCGTCTTCGACTTCTGTGGCTCAATGATTAAAGGAGTAGAATTTTTCTTCCGTGAATTTGGAACAACTCAAAAGCAGTATTTTCAAATAGAGAAAGGAAAAATGAATATATTAAACAGAATACAAATTAAACTTAAACAGAAAATAAATGCTTAAAGCTTTACATAATTTTGGCGAATACGTCTTGCTGATGCAGCGAACTTTCTCCGTGCCGGAACGGTTTGGCGTGTTTTTCCGCCAGATGTTGCAGGAAATATACAAACTGGGCGTTGATTCGCTGTGGATTGTGATTTTTATTTCGCTGTTTATCGGCGCTGTGCTTACCGTTCAGGTCGGACTGAACATTACTTCGCCGCTGATACCCGACTTTACGGTCGGATACATTACCCGCGAAGTGGTTTTACTCGAATTTTCATCTACCATTATGTGCCTTATTCTTGCCGGAAAGGTCGGATCGAATATTGCGTCGGAACTTGGTACGATGAGGGTTACGGAACAGATTGACGCGCTGGAAATAATGGGCGTAAATTCGGCTAACTACCTTATTCTGCCGAAAATTGCGGGATTCGTACTGTTTATTCCCGTGCTTGTAATTATAAGTATGTTTTTCGGTATCGGCGGAGGGTATCTGATGGCTTATCTGTCGTCGATGATTACGGTTGCGAAATATGAATTTGGCATCATGTTCTGGTTTTCACCGTTCAACATCACGTATTCCGTGATCAAATCAATGGTTTTTGCGTTCATAATAGCGTCGGTTGCGTCGTATTACGGATATAACGTCAGAGGCGGAGCGCTGCAGGTGGGAAAGGCAAGCACAAACTCGGTCGTGATGAGCAGCGTGCTGATTCTTGCCTTCGATTTAATAATAACTAACCTTATGCTTGGAAGATGATTGAAGTTCTGAACCTGTATAAATCGTTTGAAAACAAAACTGTCCTGACTGACGTCTCTACGGTTTTTGAAAAAGGTAAAACAAATCTGATAATAGGGCGAAGCGGCTCCGGAAAAACTGTTTTGATGAAAAACCTGATCGGACTGATGACTCCTACTTCCGGAGAAATTCTTTACGACAGGCGAAGTTTTTCTAAAATGAAGAAGCCGGAACTGAAAAATCTGCGGCGAGAGATGGGTATGCTGTTTCAGGGTTCGGCGCTGTTTGATTCGATGACTGTTTTGGATAATGTGATGTTTCCGCTGACCATGTTCACCCGCGATTCGTATAAAGAACGTGTGAACCGGGCTAAATTCTGTCTTGAAAGAGTTAACCTGAATGACGCCGACGATCTTTATCCGGCAGAAATTAGCGGGGGCATGATGAAACGGGTGGCTATCGCTCGAGCTATCGCCCTGAATCCCGATTATCTGTTTTGCGACGAGCCTAATTCTGGTCTTGACCCCAAAACGGCAATGCTTATCGACGAACTTGTTCACGACATCACGAAAGAATATAATATGACTACTGTGATCAACACTCACGACATGAATTCTGTAATGAATATCGGTGAAAAAATTATCTTTATCAGCGGGGGACGGAAGGCGTGGGAGGGAACGAGCGCCGAAATTATGTCTTCGACAAATAAAGAACTCAACGATTTTGTCTTTGCTTCGGACTTTTTCAGGAGAATGAAAGAGTAATGAATTATTGACGGAACAGATTTTTTCGATATTCATCTTCCCCGTCTCCAAATCCAATATCTGCACATTCAATGATTGTATGAAACAGGAAATCTGTGTCATATCTCCGCAGGCGGTTTTCCATGAGCGCTTCATACCGGTCGGCATGCAGAGCAATGTAAGCGGGCGACAGCCAGACAAGACAGGCGGTGTTATGAACGGCAGGGGAATCGGACGCATGAAGCCACTGTCCGTTTTCGCCCAGAGCCTCGCCGTGGTCGGAGAGATAAATCAAAACAGCATTTTTATCGCGCAAACGGTTGATCAGATTATAAATAAACAGGTCGGTTGAGAGAACGGTGTTGTCATACGAATTTATCATTTCCTGTTTTGTATTGGAACTTATGATGCGACTGCGTGTTACGGGCGCGAAATGTTTTAGCGAATCCTCACAGTGGGTATTGTAATACCAGTGCGAGCCGACGGTATGGAGGACGACAAGCTGACGGTCAAAACCCTGTCCGGTAACGGCGTCGAAAGCGGGAAGCAGACCGGCGTCAGTCCACGTTCTGTCAAACACGTATGACGATTTGCCGGAAACACAGTAAATCAGGGTATCACATTCTTTCATAAAATAGACGTAGCCCTTCGTCGCTGCCTGATTTGCAAGCCAGGAGGTATGAAATCCGCATTTTTTGAAAAGATCAACAAAGGAACGTTCGACGGCAGCGCGGTCAGGATGAAGGCTGTCGGCTCGGGTGAGCATGTATGCAAGGCTGGCATTGGTGTATGTATATGGCGATTGGACGTCCGGAAACGGAATTATGTCTTCTTCAGCCAGATGTGGCGTCGTATTGCGTTCATATCCATTGATTCCGAGATGGTCGGGACGAAGAGACTCGCCGATAACGAGAACGACGGCAAGACTGTCGTCCGAACAGCGAACGGCATCAAATCCAGGTCTTTCGGTCATATATTCCCGCCTGTTTTTTATATAATCTTTTGTTACGAAATACAGATTAAAGGGCAAACGGTTCGCCACAGGACGTTTTATCTGAGGAATAGAGAATATTAATACAGCGGCTGCGGTTGCAACTGACAGATGAACGTGAGTTTTCCGAATCTTTATCTTTTTGAAACGGTAAACTGCAAACAAAACTGATACTAAACCGGCGGCGGCGACAACGGCATACAGTCCTGCGCCCATAACAGTGGACTGGGAATGATTGTCCATGAAAATTTCTATGATCTCTGTAGTTAAAACCGTTCCGGCAGTATATCTGAAATACGTCAAGACGCCTGAAACTATGCAGAGAGGGGGAAAAATTCCGGCGAATACATATTTATTCAGCGCGAGAATATAAACAGGTGGCAGCAGTGCGAAAAACAGAACGGTCCATTGAAGAAAAAGTATGAAACTGTCTTTAACAGAATCGGCGGGCGAAGTTAAGAAGTCCGACGCAGTGAATGTGATCCCGATAAAGAGGGCAGATAATACGACGAATGGAAGCAGATTATTCTTTTTTGTCATACTGAGTTCGATGTATTGATATGCAAAGGTATAAAAAATTAATTAATAACTGTCGACTCCGTTTTTTTTATTAATAATTTGGGTAATAATATTGAAGTGAGCGATAATATCCCTGAACTGTGCGGTTATATTATGTTTCTGCGGGGAATTTTTCTTTAACTGTCGAGTTTTTTTCCACGGATGCCGAGTTTGTAAGTCGGGATGCCGAGTTTGTAAGTCGGGATGCCGAGTTATTTTCTCAAACGTTGGAGTTATTTTGCCCAACGTTGGATGTTTTTTGCCCTCCGTTGGGGTTTTTTACCCCGAATGTCGAGTTATTTTTTCCGGATGCCGAGTTATTTTCTCAAACGTTGGAGTTATTTACCCCGAATGTCGAGTTATTTTTTCCGGATGTTGAGTTATTTTCTCAAACGTTGGAGTTATTTTTCCCAACGTTGGAGTTATTTACCCCGAATGTCGAGTTATTTTTTCCGGATGTTGAGTTATTTTTCGCAGCATTGGAATTATTTTTCGCAGCGTTGGGGTAGAAACGCAAAATTTTGCGTCTCTACAACGTAAGATTGGGGTAGAAACGCAAAGCGTTGCGTCTCTATAATGTAAGCGTGGGGTATTTTTGGCCGGCTGTTAATTATTAACTTTAATTACAGCCCTTTCATTGTCAGCCCGATTCTTTTTCGCTCGTAATCAATGGTCATAACTTTGACCCTGACGTGCTGATGAAGCGAAACGACGGTCTTCGGATCGGTAACGAACCGGTCGGAGAGGTTGGAGATGTGAATAAGTCCGTCTTCCTTGATGCCAAGATCGACAAAGCATCCGAAATTGGTGATGTTGTTGATGATGCCGTTCAGAATTTGCCCTTCTTCCAGATCGTCGATAGTGCGCACGTTCGGGTCGAACTCAAATACTTTGATGCTTTCCCTCGGGTCAAGCCCCGGTTTGGCAAGTTCCTGCATAATGTCGGTCAGGGTGGGCAATCCTGCGGTGTCGGAAATGTATTTGTCGAGTGTTATTTTTGTCTGTAATTCTTTATTTTTGATCAGTTCGGCAACCGTACAGTTCAGGTCAGCCGCCATCTGCTCTACGATCGAGTATGATTCGGGGTGTACCGCCGTGTTGTCGAGCGGATTCTCGGCGCCTGGAATCCTCAGGAAGCCTGACGCCTGCTCACTGGTTTTTTCTCCGAGACGGGGTACTTTCAACAGGTCGCGCCGCGAGCGGAAAGCGCCATGTTTCGCTCGGTAGTCTACAATGTTTTGCGCGAGCGCCGGTCCGAGTCCCGATACGCGGGTGAGCAGGTGTTTGCTTGCCGTATTTATATTTACGCCAACGCGGTTTACGCAGTTTTCTACCGTCCGGTCAAGTGATTTTTTCAGTTCGGACTGGTTTACATCGTGCTGATACTGCCCTACTCCGATTGATTTGGGTTCTATTTTCACGAGTTCGGCAAGCGGATCCATCAGCCGCCGTCCGATGCTGACTGCGCCGCGCACTGTAACGTCGTATTCGGGAAATTCTTCGCGGGCGACCTTTGATGCGGAATAGATTGACGCTCCGTCTTCGCTGACTGCAAATACTTTTATGTCTCTGTCGAAGGGTATATTTGAGATGAGGGTTTCTGTTTCGCGGCTCGCGGTGCCGTTACCGATCGCGATCGCTTCTATCTTGCAGGATTGCACCAGCGACATGAGTTTTGCCCTTGCTTCTCTCCGCTCGTTCTGTGGCGGATGCGGGTAAATGGTTTCGTTGTGCAGCAGATTGCCCTGTGCATCGAGGCAAACGAGTTTGCAGCCTGTGCGGAACCCCGGATCCAGCGCCAGAACGCGTTTTTGTCCGAGCGGAGGCGCGAGCAGCAACTGATGCAGGTTTTCTGCGAATACTTTGATCGCTTCTTTGTCTGCCTTTTCTTTTGATGAGGCGGCAAATTCCGTTTCGACAGCCGGTTTCAGCAATCGTTTGTATCCGTCTTTTATAGCTATTTTAACCTGTTCAGAAGATGCTGTGCTGTGTTTTACAAACCGTTTATTCAGTTTGGCAATGCAGTGCCTGTCGTCCGGCGAAATGCTTACGCGCAGAAAGCCTTCTGCTTCGCCGCGCCGCATTGCCAGCAAGCGATGTGATGCACAGCGGACAAGGGGTTCGCTGAAATCGAAATAGTCGCGATATTTTTCGGCTTTTTCCTCTTTGTTTTTCTCTTCTTCGCTTTTTTCCTCTTTGCTTTTCACGGCTTTTGAGGTTATTACGGCTTCGTATCGAAACAGTTTGCGGACTGTTTTTCTCGCCTGCTCCGATTCGTTTATCCATTCGGCGATAATGTCTCGCGCGCCCTGCAAAGCTTCGTCTGCATCCTTTATTTCTTCGCTGATAAACTGCTTTGCTTTGGCGATAATGTCGCCGTCATACTGATCCATCAGGATTTTAGCCAGCGGTTCAAGTCCCTGTTTGCGGGCGATCCCGGCGCGTGTATGTCTTTTGGGTTTATATGGCAGATAAATATCTTCGAGTTCGACAGCGTTCCAGCAGTTTTCGATGCGATTACTAATTTCGGGCGTAAGTTTTCCCTGTTCTTCTATTGATTTGACTATGGTTATTTTTCGTTCATTCAATTCCTGGTATTTTTCATACATCGCTTTTATTTCTTCGGTCTTCACTTCGTCAAGTCCTCCTGTCGCCTCCTTGCGATAGCGACTGATGAAGGGAATTGTCGCTCCGTCATCCAGCAGTTCGACAGTTCTCCTGATGCTTTTCTCCGAAATTCCCAGCGCGGATGAGATCAGCTGACAATAAACAGTTTTCATATATAAACAGTATTATTAAAAATTCACCCACTTCACGTATGCAAAGTCCATTCTGTGTGGCATATCGGTATTATCGGGGAAAATACGGATTCCGAGGCGGAAATTTCCTGTGTCGGTCGCTTTTATATTCAGCGAATAAGTTACGCGGCTGCCTTCGGTTGTTTCGATCGTCATCGGGAACACGCAAACCTGTTCTCTGCTGGTAGCGGGGTTGGTAATGATTTTCACCAGTTCTGCTCCCAGCGCTCCTGTAATTCCGTTTTTGTCGATCACCAAGGTTGCTTTTAACGTGTCGCCGATCTCGAATCCTTTCTGAATTTTATCGTCTATCTGACAGGAAATGATATTGATTCCGTCCCATCCTGCGGCGACGTTTTCTTTCCATGCCGCGATTTCTTTTGCTTTCGCGAAACCTCCTTCTGCGAGCGTTTTGCTGCGGGCTGCAAGTTTGTTGTAAAATTTAGATACATAATCCTCAAACATTCGCCTCGTGGTGTAGTGAGGCGCTATTTGAGCGATGGAATTTTTTATGTATTGCACCCAGTCAGGCGAATATCCCTTTGAGTTTTTGGCATAATAGAGCGGGATTATCTCGTTTTCGAGCATCGAATAGATCGTTGCCGAGTCGAGCTGGTCTTGAAACTGTTGATTGTCATACGTCCGCTTGTCGGTCAGCGCCCATCCCGCTCCTTCCCTGTAACCTTCATACCACCAGCCGTCGAGGACAGACAAATTCAGGACGCCGTTCATTTCCGCCTTTTCGCCGGACGTTCCCGAAGCCTCAAGCGGGCGCGTAGGAGTGTTGAGCCATATATCGACACCCGAAATGAGGCGTTTTGCGAGCCTCATATCATAGTTTTCAAGGAAAATGATCTTACCCAGAAACTCCGGTCGGCGTGATATTTCGACGATGTGCCTGATTAGTCCCTGACCGCCTCCGTCAGCCGGGTGCGCCTTGCCTGTATAAATTATCTGAACAGGACATGCCGGATTGTTCACAATGTTTGCGAGGCGTTCCATGTCAGTAAACAGCAAGTGAGCGCGTTTGTAGGTGGCAAATCTTCGTCCGAATCCGATAAGCAGAGCATTGGGATTGATTTTTTCGAGTATTGAAACGACTTTCGACGGGTCGCCCTGATTTTTCAGCCAGTTGTCTTTGAACTGTTCCTTGATGTAACGAACAAGTCTGTTTTTAAGGCTCATACGGACATTCCATATTTCTTCGTCGTCCACCTGATAGATTTTTTCCCAGACTTCCGGTTTCGACTGATTGTCATAGAAATCGGGTTTGAAATACTTTTCATAGATCTTTCTAAATTCCGACGCCGCCCATGTCGGCATGTGTATGCCGTTGGTAACGTATCCGACGTGGAGTTCCGACGGGAAATAGCCTTTCCACACCGGGGCGAACATTTTTTTCGACAGTTCGCCGTGAAGATAGCTCACTCCGTTTGCCTCCTGACAAGTGTTAAGCGCGAAGACCGACATGGAAAATTTCTCATCGCTGCCGGCGTTTGCGCGCCCCATATCCATAAACTCCTGCCACGAGATGCCGAGTTTGTCGGGGAAGTGGCTCATAAACTTAAAGAAGACAGGTTCTTCAAAATAGTCGTGTCCTGCCGGAACGGGCGTATGGCAAGTGTACAGTGACGATGCTCTCACGATTTCCAGAGCCTCGTTGAAGGACAGTTTTTCTGTTTCGATATAGTCGGCGAGGCGTTGAGCGTTTATCAACGAGGCGTGTCCCTCGTTGCAGTGGTAAATCTGTTTCTTTATGCCGAGCCGGTTGAGGAGCATAATGCCTCCCACGCCGAGCAGATATTCCTGTTTGAGGCGGTTTTCGTTGTCGCCGCCATAGAGTTTGTGAGTTATTGATCGGTCCCATTCGGAATTAAGGTCAATGTCGGTATCCATCAGATAGAGTTTGATACGTCCTACATTTACTGTCCAAACATTGGCATAGACGTGAAAACCATTGTAGAGAACGTCGAGAATAAGAGGTTTATCGCCGTCCATTACCTGTTCAAGCGGTAATTGTTCAAACCGTTGCGCTTCATAGTTGGCGATTTGCTGTCCGTCCATCGAGAGCGACTGCGTGAAATATCCATATCGGTATATAAAACCGACAGCAGTCAAATCGACATTCATATCGCTCGCTTCCTTGATGTAATCGCCGGCGAGGACGCCAAGTCCGCCGGAATAGATTTTCAGAATGTTGCACAGTCCATATTCCATACTGAAATAGGCGACGGAAGGAATATCGGTTCGTTTCGGAACGTCGAGATATGCGCGGAAACGGTTGCATGTATGATTAATATCATTCATCAGCGCTTCGTTGCGGGTGATTTCTTCCAGCCTGTTATATGACAGCCGGCGCAACAGTTGCACAGGGTTGCTTTCGCTTTTGTACCATACGTCTTCGTCTATACGTGCGAAAAGATCTTTCGCTTCATAGTCCCACATCCACCAAACGTTGTGTGCTATTTCGTCGAGTACTTTCAGTTCTTTGGGCAGTTTTGAATGAATAGCGCTTTCTTTCCAGAATGGCTCATTCGAGTAATTTGCCTTAATTTTCATTGTATTTAATCAATTTTAAGAAATTTCTGACAAAGGTAATAAAAAAAATTGAACGATTCTATAATGTCCAATTTGTGCGTTGTGCAGTTCAACTTTTGCAATAAAGCGTTTTTCACTCTTTCCTAATAGTGAACAGAAACGCTAAACCACCTTCGGGACGGTTATTGGCTTTGATTTCACCGTGATGAAAATTTATTGCATCGCGTACAATAGTAAGTCCAAGTCCTGAGCCGCCTTTGCCGCGAGATCGTCCTTCATGTATCCTGTAAAACCTGTCGAAAATATAACCGATATATTTATTTTCAACACCTTCGCCATTATCATAAAAAGTAAAGTAATAAAACTTTTCGTCTTCCTTGTATCTTGCAATAGAAATAGTTGTATTCTCACCAGCATATTTCAGTGCATTTGAAAGCAAGTTTCTGAAAATAGAATACAGTAACGTGCGACTGCCTTTTATTACCGTATCTTCTTTGACTTTAAGGTCAATAGTTGCATTTCGTCGTTTGATAATTTCTTCCGCATCTTCAAGCATTTCAATGATCAAATCATAAATATTTACTCTTTCGAGCGTGATACAATGAGATGCATCAGTGGTTTTCGACAGTAAAATAACATCCTGAATGATTTCCGACAAACGAATTGCCTGATTATAGGCGCGTTCCATGAACTCATTTTTTTTATCCGTGCTAATGTCTTTATATTCAACAAGAGTTTCGAGTAGTCCGCGTATGCTGGTAACAGGAGTACGAAGTTCATGAGCGATATTGTTTGTATTATTCGCCATTTGTTTTTCGTTGTTTTCCAACTTATTACATATATTAACAAACATCCCTTTTATTTCATTCAATTCACTGTCAATAAAGGTAATATTTTGTGGAAATTTTTTATTCTGCATATAAGAATCAAGGAATCTTTTAAGTTTTTCTATCGCTACCCTGAATCGAAAATGATATACAGAAAAGATAAACGTAAACAGAAAGAAAATCAGCACCATCATTCCTGTATAAAAAATATCAGGGCGCAGCATGTGCTTTATTCTGCTATCGTATGGAATGGCAGTTCTGATAATGTAATCGCCGTGATTTTGAGCATAATAGGCATATTTTTCGTTCATCATATTCGAATTGCGGATACAGCTGCTGCTGCCTTTAACAATCGCCTCGTATATTTCGGGCAAGTCTTTATAGCAAATTTTCGATTTTTTAGTGTCAATTTCACTGTCAAATATAAGTTCTCCGTTCTTTGTCCAAATTCCAAGATTGATGTATGAAGGGAAAATATTTGCAAGGTTAGAAAGCAATTCAAGACTGTCAGGAAAAAGATGTTGCTGCTGTATATATTTTCCTGCCATATCCGCATAATACATTTGGCTCGTTATCATAGATTCGTATTTGAAGCGACGCTGTCTGCCCAGAGTAAACACAATGACTATTGTAACAAAAACTGTCATCAACAATAACGGAAATATATACATATTATGTTCTTTATTCACCTTATGTAATCGCCTTATTATCAAAATAGTATCCGTAGCTTTGACGATTTGCTATGCAAACGCCGTATTCATTAAGTTTCTTGCGAAGTCGCGTTATATGAACATCAACTGTTCGTTCAAGCACATAACTTTCATCTTTCCACACTTTTTCGAGAATATCTTCACGAGTAAAAATTTGTCCCTGATGCTGCATTAAAAGACATAATATTTCGTATTCTTTTTTGGTAAGAACTAAAGAACAGGAGTTGATTTCGATATCTTTGGCAACAAGATTCAGTTTTAGATTTTTGAAAATAATTGTATGTTTTTTTTCTTTCAATGAAGGAAATGTTTCATAATTTCTACGCGTGATTGCTTTTATTCTTGCAATTACTTCCTTAATAGGAAAAGGTTTCGCAATATAATCATCGCCACCAACAGAGAAGCATGTCAACATATCGTTTTCCGTATTTCGAGCAGTAAGAAAAATGATTGGCGTCTGAATGTTGTCGTTCCTCAGTTGTTCTGCTACAAGATAACCCGACAAACCGTCCATCATAACATCAAGTAAAATAAGACAGTGTTCGGGCGTAAGCTTTGCCAAAGCCTCTTCCCCAGAAATTGCAGTATCTACTATAAATCCTTCATTTTCGAGATTAAAACGCAGGATTTCGAGAATATCTTCTTCATCATCTACAATCAATATTTTTTTAGGGGACTGTAAATCTGTAGAAACATTAGTCATAAAACAACTGATTTTTAGACTGCAAATATAATAAATTTTATTTTATCTGACTGCAAATTTATGTAATTAATTCAAGTTGCTATTTATAGATTATTGAAGTTATTAAAAGTATAGTCCCAAATGAAAGCGATGAGTTTAATAATAAACTCTTCTGCGATAACTGCATGAATGGACTTTGGCATGAGTTTTGCGATGTCGGAGGAAACAGTTTCCACCCGTTTTTTGGGGGTAGAAATAAGATATTCCAGGTCCATGGGTGTTTGCGGTTGTGAAAAGTGTATTATACAGGGATACCGTCGGCTGTTACCATAACAAGCACATTGAATCCATAGAAGTAAGTCCGTTTGAAAGCATTATATCCCCTGTACTCCCGCCTTTTACAATGCGACAGTTGGGTATGCGGATGTTATGGCAGACAAACAGCGGGACGCGCTGCGAGAAACATTAACGGAAAAGTGATTTTTTATGCTGACAAAATTACTGAAAGTATGCAGCGTACGATTGACGAAACGCAGCGCCGGAGAGAAAAGCAGTTGAAATATAACGCCGAACACGGAATCTCGCCAAAACAGATTGTTAAGAATATTGAATCGTCTTCCCTGCTGAGAGGACGGAATATCAAACCGCTTGCATACGTTGAGAAAACGAGTGAAGTGGTTGATATTGCGGCTGAACCTGTCGTTAAATATATGAACGAAACGGACAGAGAGAAAGCAATCGCATACACCCAGCAACTGATGATTGAGGCTGCGAAAAGACTCGAATTTCTTGAGGCAGCGCAATATAGAGATGAGTTGATGAAACTCGAAAGGATGAGTTTTTTAAAAAACTCATCCTGCAATATCAAAAAATATATAATTTTTTCGGCATGAGTAGAAAACTTTTTAGAAAAATATCTCAATCGTGCAAATTATAATATTGGATATTATTATTCTATTGTAGTAATTATACCGTTATACAGTAATTTGACTCGACCTTTTATAATAATATTTACCGTTGTATTGTATCCAATAAAATGTATCGGTAATACTCTTTCAATATAACCGGTTTCAGTAGCATGATATGTTATGTCAACTATTGTCGAATCACCCGCCTTCACTAACATTTCTCTTGCCTTTGCTATATAGCAGTCGCATGTTGTTGCAATATAATCAATAGTTATATCTTTAGGACTTAAATTTTTGACAACTGCTTCCCGTTTAACTTTATCTCCATACTGCATAATGCCGAAATCAATATTTGCTGGAACAGAAACATTCAATTCTGTATTCGTACAAGAAAAAAGCAGAATCGCAAATATATTATATTTATATATTTTCTTTTTCATCTAAAAATCATCCTTTAACGTATAAAAAATTAACACAGGATTATCTTCTTCTAATAATATATCCGTTATTTTTTTAAGATTTGAAAGATTTTCATCAGTACTTTCTTTAAATTTATCTTTGTAGAGTAGCAGATAAAAAGGCTGTATCAAACTTATAAAACTGCGACCATCAGTTGTATTAATTTTGAAAAACGGCATTTTTGTTATCGTATCTTCTATTGCTGGTGCAACAAATTCATTGGCATTTTCAATACCTGTATGTAAGAAATAGTTTCCCGTAAGACGCTCTTTGTTAGCAATAAAATATGCTGATTGATACCCAAATGCATTATAATTTAATAAAATATGTTTCTTTGTTTCAAATAAATCTTTGAATCCTGTAAAATAATCTGCTTGCCCAAATTCATAATCCAGAGAATAAATGGTTTTATTGATATTTGCTTGATATTTGTCGGATGGAGCCATACTCTGAAAATGTTCTATTTTGTATTTGGGTTTAAATTCTTTATTGTAACAATTAAATATTGTATCACACAGTGGCATTATAAAATCTGCTCCTTTTTCTGTTGATGTTACAGGGTGCCTTGAAAATGCAAACAGATGATCAGATACAGTAATAGAATTATAATTTTTTTCCTGTAATATTCCGGCATTTTTAAGTGATAATAATTTATAAGCAATATTATTCTTCGGAGTTAAAAAATAATTTGCCAACAGGTAGTTATTTTCTATAATGAATGCTGTATTAGGCATATTTATTGCATCTTTGGGAATAGTAGTTTTAAATTTATATTGACCGTCAAATCCATAAGTAATGAACGTAAATTTAATTTGATTCATAATTATAATTTGATTATTAACTTCGTCAATAAAAAATGTTCCCAGGGCACTATATTCTTCGGGACCATCACCAATTGAGCCAATTTTATTTAGAAATTGTCCTTCTGTATTAAATACAAACAGATTTTCATTTGCATCTGAAATAAAAATTAATGAATCTTTAATTTTTATTTCTTTAATATTGCCAATTAGATTATCATTAGTAGTTTCAAGAGGAATTATCTTTATGTTTTCAAATATGGATAATTCTTGTAATGGCTCAAATTCTTTATTTTGACTTCTTATAATATCAACATCATAATCTGATGAGTATAAGTTTGGTTGTTTATTACATGAAATGAGAAATAAACAAAGATATGTTACGCAAAAATAAATTGTTTTCATTTTTTATATTTAATCATTTCTGATGGTATTTCTTTTGCAAAATAGAGTTGAATAGACATTTATGAATTTAGTAAAATATTATTGTTGGAAGGCATTACAATTCTGTAAACTAGATCGTGCCGTGGTCGGAAGCCAATTATGAACAACACTGTGAGTATAGACGATCTTTTCTATTCCATCACAGAAACGTTGATGACAGTTTTTGAAAAATGCCTGTTCACTAACTATTCTCATATTGCTGTTTAATTTTGATTACTTACATAATCATAAGTATAATATCTGGACATAGCAGCACTTCCGATCATGTTAATTTACTAAATTTACATTTGTTATTTGTGTCCCGCGTAACATACAACAATAACCTTTTAATTTTGCACATGCCCAAACAGTGTATGAAATTGCATATGTCTTGGATTTTTTCAAATTTATAATATTAATCCCCCCAAAGACTATGTTTCCTTCGACCGAAGAGGTCATATTAACAACTCCTCCTCCAATAGGATTACTAAAATGTGAGTGAACGCCACCAGAACTCTTACATTCACTTTCGTCAGATGTCAATTCTGCTATTGCAAGCATATTGATATTTTTCAAATCAAGCTGAGCAACTTGCGCTGTTTTATTACTCAAAGTAACGTTGTAAGTTGCTATCGTTACGATTGCCAGAGCGGCAAAGCCGCATAAGAATTTCTTCTTCATTTTTTTATTTATTTTTTAATTATTTAATTATATGAGTTCCATAGCCATGGACTCACGATTATTTTTGCAAAGATATGAAGTGTTTTTGTTACTGCCAAATATTTTTGGTAACATTTTACGATGTTTATTTCGCTGATTATTAAGCATATAATTTTAATAAAGTAACAATTTATATAATATCGCTACTGTTAACTGACATAATATTAATCACTTATGATAATTTTGCTTATGAAAGATATAATCAAACAAGAAATCACAGTTTGCTGATTTGACCATCTTGCTCTTGATACGATTTTTGTGAGTTTTTACACTGTTTGTATTGTTGTGCCCGAAGACCAGAGTGACAGTAAGTGCAGAGAAGTGCATTGCAAGACAGCAAACAATACATTCCTGTTTGGTTAGACAGGGACAGTTTTTTTTCAGATATTCTATTAAGAAGGCAAAATAAGTTATCATATCTTCTTCCAATGCCTGTCGTTCCGCATTAGAGAATATTTTATCCCGATTCTTATTCCTGTCTTTCAGTTGCTGTTTCTCATCTTTTATCTGCTTATCCAAAGATAGGGGTAGAAATAAGATATTCCATGTCCATGGGTGTTTGCGGTTGTGAAAGTGTATTATACAGGGATACCGTCGGCTGTTACCATAACAAGCACATTGAATCCATAGAAGTAAGTCCGTTTGGAAGCATTTTTTATATTGTTTAAACATTACTTATAATAAATAGAAACTTGAATTAATTAACTGAAAACTTACTATTATTAAGCAAGGAAGTAATGTGCTTTAAAAGTATGTTGTATAACATAAAAAATTTTAGGGTTTTTATATTTTTTTTTCTTTACTTTGCACCGCTTATTTGAAGCAACCAATTTTTTATTGTTGAACTTATAGAAGTAACTTGAAAACGCTTGCTGGCTGATACTATGTATTATTGTATGAGTTAGTGAGCAGAATTTTAAAAACATTTAGTAATTTTTTTGTAAGATGAAGGTATATCAAACAAATGAAATCAGGAACATTGCTATCATTGGCGGTTCCGGCTCGGGAAAAACCACTCTCACGGAAGCACTGCTCTATGAGAGTGGAGTTATAAAACGCAGAGGCTTAGTCGATAATGGGAACACTGTTTCCGATTATTTTCCGGTTGAGAAGGAGTATGGTTACTCGGTTTTTTCCACCATCTTCAGTGTTGAATGGCTGAACAAAAAACTGAACTTCATTGATAACCCCGGTTCCGATGACTTTGCAGGCGGTGCAGTTTCGGCAATGTGCGTATCAGACACAGCCTTGATGGTAGTCAACGCACAATACGGCGTGGAAGTAGGAACAATCAATATGTTCCGCTATGCCGAATTACTTGGCAAACCGGTAATTTTTCTTATCAATCAATTAGATAAGGAAAATGCCGACTACGAAAAAACACTCATACAACTCCGTGAATCATACGGAGGAAAAATCGTACCGATTCAATATCCCCTCCAAACCGGACAGGGATTTCATCAGATGGTCGATGTGTTGAAAATGAAACTCTATCAGTGGAAACCCGAAGGCGGCGCACCCGAAATACTCGAAATCCCGGAATCGGAAAAAGCCAAAGCCGACGAACTACACAATGCACTCGTCGAAGCCGCTGCCGAAAACGACGAAACACTGATGGAAAAATATTTTGACCAAGGCAGCCTCTCCGAAGACGAAATGCGCGAAGGTATCCGCAAAGGACTGCTCACACACGGAATGTTTCCCGTGATCTGCGCCTCAGCAGGCAAAGATATGGGCGTGCGCCGATTGATGGAATTTTTGGGCAACAACGTGCCTTCCGTACCAGAAATGCCACTCTTCAAAAACACCGAAGGCAAAGAAATCAAGCCCGATGCGACTGCTCCAACCAGCCTTTTCATCTTCAAAACAACCGTAGAACCACATATCGGACGCGTGTCGTATTTCAAAGTAATGTCGGGTACTGTAAAATCGGGAGAAGACCTGCTGAACGAAGACCGCGGCTCGAAAGAACGTATAGCACAACTCTTTGTTGTTGCAGGACAAAATCGCTTTGAAGTACCCGAATTGAAAGCAGGCGACATTGGTGCAACAGTCAAACTGAAAGATGTAAATACAGGAAATACCCTTAATGCCAAAGGAATAGACAATAAATTTGACTTTATAAAATATCCTAATTCGAAATACCGCCGCGCAATAAAAGCAGTGAATGAAGCCGATTCGGAAAAAATGATGGAAATTCTATCCAGAATGCGTGCAGAAGACCCGACATGGGTTGTTGAACAGTCGAAAGAACTGAAGCAAATCATCGTTTCAGGTCAAGGCGAATTTCACCTCAAAACACTCAAATGGCGCATAGAAAACAACGACAAACTCGCCATCGAATTTTTTGAGCCGAAAATCCCTTATCGCGAAACTATCACCAAATCGGCACGCGCCGACTATCGCCACAAAAAACAGTCTGGCGGAGCCGGACAGTTCGGCGAAGTTCATCTCATCGTCGAGCCATATCAAGAAGGACAACCAATACAGGAGATATACCGCTTTGGCGGTCAGGAATTTAAGATTCAGGCTCGCGACATACAGGAATATCCGCTCGAATGGGGAGGTAAATTGGTATTTATCAACTCAATAGTAGGCGGCGCAATTGATGCCCGCTTTCTGCCCGCAATCCTCAAAGGTGTGATGCATCGAATGGAACAGGGACCGCTTACTGGCTCCTACGCTCGCGATGTACGTGTAATCGTTTATGACGGCAAGATGCACCCTGTTGATTCAAATGAAATCTCATTTATGCTCGCCGGTCGTAACGCCTTTTCGGAAGCTTTCCGTAACGCCGGTCCGAAAATCCTCGAACCGATTTATGATGTAGAAGTATCCCTCCCTTCGGAATATATGGGCGACGTGATGGGCGACCTTCAAGGACGTCGCGCAATGATAATGGGTATGAACTCCGAGAAAGGTTACGAAAAATTGCTCGTAAAAGTGCCTCTCAAAGAAATGTCAAACTATTCAACCGCATTGAGCTCCATCACAGGGGGACGCGCATCGTTCACGATGAAATTCGCCGCCTACGAACTTGTTCCCTCAGACGTTCAAGACAAACTACTGAAGGAATACGAAGCACAACAAGAAACGGAAAAAGATTGAGATTGTATCTCTACCTACCAACACAGCCGTATGTCTGCAATGCAAACTACGGCTGTTGTGTTATTTGTACACTATTTTTCTTATTTGATTTTTAAGAAATTTATTCCTGATTCAGCGTGATGCGTTTGAACGTTGTGCAGGTCAGTTTCTTTTTAGCAAGCAGTTCTTTGACTGTGATTTTGCCGCCGTCTTCGCCGCCGCCCTCGTATTTTTGTTCCAGGAGGGTGTATTCTTTGAAGAATTTTGCCATACGACCTTTTGCGATAGCATCAACTTTAGCCGCGGGAATGGTTGCAGATTTTTCTTCCATTACTTTTGTTTTGATTTCACGGGCTTGCGCTGCCTGTTCATCTGTTATCCAACCTTTTGCTGTGTTCGATTCGATATGATCGTCTGAATCCACGTGCGCGGGATTGATGCCTGCTTTGCGAATCGCCGCCTCAACTTCTTTGGCAACTAGTTCGATTCTCGTTTTTTCGATTGCCACTGCAAGTTCGCTGTCTTTTACCGACTGAGGAATGCCGGATTCGTCAATCGCTAACGGAGCCATTGCTGCGATGTGCATTGCGATGCCGTGGATTGTTTCGTATTCAGCGTTTTCTTCGGCAAAGGCGACGATGGTAGCGAGTTTGTTGCCCGGATGAATGTAAGTTGTTACTGTTCCGCCGTGAACGAATACGTAGTGCGACAATTCTATTTTTTCGCCTGTTACACCTGAACGTTCAGTTACTAATTCGGCAACCGTACGTCCATTGATTTCGGTGGACGACAATGCTTCTATTGATGCAGGTTTTGTTGCTTTAGCCTTATTGAGAATCGACTGGGTGAGCGCTATGAAATCGGCATTGCGTGCTACGAAGTCTGTTTCGCATTTCACTGCCACTATTGCTGCAAATCCGCCGTCGGCTGATGCTAACACACATCCTTCGGATGCTTCGCGGTCGATGCGTTTTGCAGCTATTGCCTGTCCTTTTTTACGGATTATTTCTATTGCTTTGTCGAAGTTTCCATCTGCTTCGTTCAGCGCGTTTTTGCAATCCATCATGCCGGCGCCTGTCATTTTGCGCAGATGGGTGATATCTGCCATTGTTACTGCCATAATTTTTCTATTTTAATTGATTACTTTTAATCCTTTTTGCTTGCGAATTTGCTTGCAACTTTTGCGTTTAAGGCTTCTTCGTCTACTTTTTCAAGGATGCGTCTGTTGGTTCTTGCGCGGCGTTCACGGCGGGGAGCAGGCGCTGCGCCGTCGGGTTCACCTGTTTTGTGCGTATCAATTTTTTCTACCTTGCGTTCTTCTATTCCTTCTTTGATGGCGTCGCAGAGAGCGGTAAGGATTACTTCCACTGATTTTGTTGCGTCGTCGTTTGCAGGGATTACGAAGTCAACCGAGTTAGGATCGGAGTTAGTATCGACGATTCCAAACACAGGGATACTCAAGCGGTTAGCCTCGTCAACGGCAATGTGTTCTTTCAGTACATCAACTACGAACAGAGCTGCAGGAAGACGGTTGAGGTCGGCAATCGAACCAAGATTTTTCTCCAATTTTGCACGTTGGCGGGTGATTTGGAGTTTTTCACGTTTTGAGAGTTGGTCGAAAGTGCCGTCTTTAGTCATCTTGTCAATGTTGGTCATTTTCTTGACTGCCTTGCGGATTGTCGCGAAATTGGTAAGCATACCACCGGGCCATCGTTCTGTAACGTAAGGCATCCCGACTGAAATTGCTTTCTCTGCAACTGTCTGTTTGGTTTGTTTCTTGGTCGAAACGAAGAGAATTTTTCGTTCTGATTTAACTATTTGTTTCATGGCAGCAGCGGCTTCGTCTATTTTTGCTGCTGTTTTATACAAATCGATGATATGTATGCCATTGCGTTCCATAAAGATATAGGGAGCCATTGCTGGATTCCATTTGCGTTTGAGGTGTCCGAAGTGCGCTCCGGCTTCTAAAAGTTGTTCAAATGATACTTTTGACATTATTTGATTATTTGTTTATTAATTGTTTACGTTCTTTTTGTTAAGTCAACCGTGCGGGTAATTATCAGGCAAATCGTTATTGAGGGATAAGTCCTGCCGGTTTAGATGCTAAACATTTTAAACTAATTTTTTAGTTTTTAGTTCAAACAGATTAACGTTTCGAGAATTGGAAACGTTTGCGTGCCTTGGGGCGTCCGGGTTTTTTGCGTTCCACTTCGCGGGGATCACGTGTCATAAAACCTTCGACTCTCAAAGCAGGCTTGTCTTCGGGTTTGATTTTCACCAAAGCGCGAGCGATTCCGAGGCGAGCAGCTTCCGACTGACCTTTGTATCCTCCGCCTTGAAGATTGATGTTGATGTCATATTGACCTGCCACGCCAAGTTTGTTTAGCGGCTGACGTACAACGTACTGCAACAACGATGAGGGAAAATACGATTCGATTTCGCGTTTATTGATAACTATCTTGCCGGAGCCGTTTTTGACATATACGCGAGCCACAGCGGCTTTGCGCCTTCCTAATGCGTTTACTGATTCCATTTTGATTATTTAAGTGTATTAATATCAACTGTTTTAGGCTGCTGCGCTTCGTGTTTGTGCTCTGCGCCGTCATATACATAGAGATTACCGAGAATTTTGTTGCCGAGTCTGTTTTTGGGCAACATTCCTTTGATAACTTTTCTAAACAAGCGGTCGCTGCCTTTCTGACGAAGACGGGCGGGGGTTGTTTCTCGCTGTCCACCGGGGTATCCTGTGTATGAGAGATAGATGCGGTCTGTCCATTTGTTTCCCGTGAGGACAACCTTGTCTGCATTGATGATGACGACGTTATCGCCGCAATCGACGTGGGGAGTAAAACTGGGTTTATACTTACCCCGAAGGAGTTTAGCTACTTTTGAAGCTAATCGTCCTAAATGTTGACCGTCAGCATCTACGACTACCCATTTTTTTTGTGCAGTCGCCTTATTTACTGAAACAGTCTTGTAACTTAAAGTATCCACTATAAAATTTTTTTTGTTAAATTTAACATGACTTGATTCATTCACCTATAAATCAAATAAGTACATATCTTTGGATAATAAATCGGACTGCAAAGGTACAATTATTTTTTTGAACAAACAAAATATAATTAAAAAAATACAGTACAATTTGCGATTTTTTTTATTTTTATTACTTACAAGAATTATAATAATATTAATGTATAATGCCGAAAAAATCAATAAAGACAGGCTCGCTGGCTATGAAACAGTATGGAAAGCGTATTCGTCCTCCAACTGTGCGTTAATAAAGTGAAAATCCAGCAGTATTCAGTAGTTTTTCTTTTCCCGTTCAAAATATGCTTGCGGATGCAAACACGACGGACATTTATCCGGCGCTGATTTGCCTTTGTGAACATAGCCGCAATTGCGGCACTGCCAGGTTGTTTCTTCTTCCTGCTCGAAAACTGTGCCATTTGTAATATCAGCAAGAAGTTTGCGATAACGTATTTCGTGCTGCTCTTCTACTTTGGAAATCATCTTGAAGGTGGTCGCTATCTGAGGGAAACCTTCTTCATTTGCGATTTTCGCAAATTCAGGATAAAGATCTGTCCATTCTTCGTTTTCTCCTGCTGCTGCTGCTGCGAGATTCTCGGCAGTAGTACCGATAACGCCCGCAGGAAAACTTGCCGTTATCTCAACCATTCCACCTTCGAGGAACTTGAAGAACCGTTTTGCGTGCTCTTTTTCCTGTTCTGCCGTTTCTGTGAAAATTGCCGAGATTTGTTCTAATCCTTCCTTTTTTGCCGCACTTGCAAAAAAAGTGTAGCGAGTTCTCGCCTGACTTTCTCCTGCAAATGCTTTTAACAGATTTTGCTCTGTTCTTGTTCCTTTTATACTTTGCTCTGCCATAACTTAAAAATTTGATGGTTTGTTTTGTATTTAGTTTTTTGATAAATTTTCTGCAAAGGTATTAATTTTTTTGCAAGTCTGTATAAAAACTTTTTTTTTATTACTTTTGTTTTCTTTTTTTGATTTTATGATGACAGACTGGAAACGTAATTCCATCCTCTTTCTCGGTGGTCGGATGCTGCCTGTTGTTTACCAAACTACAAATGGTATTGTCGTAAGTTATGTCCCAACGACGGGTGTTTTTTACTTTATCTCTGTTATTCCAAATCCCACACACTCGTTCTAATTCAATTAACGCAACGGTACAATTATAAAGTGTTTCGGTATATGTTGTTTGTATGTCGTTATAGGTACGTTGGGCATTCAGCGTTTCGAGGATTCCGGTTTCTCCGCGTTCATAACTGTAAACTGTTTTTTCGAGAATAAATGCCGCTTCGTCCAACATGCCGGAATTAAATTGCTCTATCTGACGGCAAGAAATCTGGTATTTATTGTATGCCAGAACGACTTCCGAAGCAATTTGCTGTTCAATGGCTTCGTATTCCAGTTCGCTCTGTTTGACAGCGAATTGAGCGGCTTGTAATTCGCCTTTATTGGTGGCGGAAAATTTCAACGGAATAGTGATTCCTGCGGTAATGCCTTTGAATGCGGGTGCGGGCGCGATTTCGTTCCGTACTTCGGAAGAATAGTTTCCGCCTATACTAAGTCCAAGGTCTATGGCTCTGTTGGCTTTGGCTAAACGCAGATTGTTTTGCGACATTTCTCTGGATTTTATGGCGGCTTGTAAATCGGTACGGTTATTTTGCGCTAAGATAATCAATTGTTGTAAATCGAAATTGCGTTTTGAATAGAATAATTCTCCTGCGATAGAATCGGGCATTTCCATGTTTTTGTTTCCTTGAAACAGTAACAGTTGTACTAAAACTTCCTGTAAGTCTGCTTCGCTCGAAAAGACTTCGTTGAGCATGCTTGCGGCTTCAAGTTTGGATTGACGGGCATCGACTTCCGCGATAGCACCCAAACGATAACGAATACTGTCGGCTTTCGCCAGTTCGAGCATTCGCAAATAGGAAAGTTGTTGTATTTCGTACATTTTGCTTTGCTTCAATGTGGTAAGATATGCAATAGTAGCATCGGCTCGCAGATTGCGGAAATAATCTTCAAGCAGAGCTTCGGTCACCTCTTTTCCGCTTTTCGCTACCCGCATTTGGGCTTTTCTTTTTCCTCCAAGATTGAAAGTATAACTCATTTCGGCATCAATTCCATAGCCCATTTGCATATTCCAGTTTTGGTTATTGCCATAGTTTATGGATAATTCAGGGTCTGGAAAGACTCCGGCAGCTTTTAGATTTGCATCAGCAATCTCCACGTTATATTGTTCAATCAGATAGTTGATATTGTTGTTTTTGACATTTTCTAAATATTGTTCTAATGTCAGTACGTGCTTTTCTTGTGCACTTGTTGTTATGACAGAACACAAGAGAAAGATTATTGTTATTATTGATTTTATATTTTTCATGCGATATTTTCATTAAGAGTTTCTTTTTTGAAATTTCGTTTCTCCAACATATAATAAAGTGTTGGCAATACATAAAGCGTTAATATAGTGCCAAACAATAGTCCGTAAACGATTACGGTGGCTAACGGACGTTGCACATCGGAGCCTATTCCGTGCGAAATCGAAGCAGGAAGTAATCCGAGAATTGCTACCGTTGCTGTCATCAATACAGGGCGTAGTCGGTGCGATGAACCCGAAATTACAGCTTCTTTTAACTTCGTTCCTCTCTTTCTCAATATATTGATATGCGAAATCATAATCACGCCATTTTGCAGAAAGACACCGAACAAGGCGATAAATCCCACCGCCGACGATATATTGAAAGTCATTCCACGCGCAACTAACGCCAACATGCCTCCGAAAACCGCCAATGGCAACATGCCGATAAGTAATCCCGCATGACGGAATTTTCCGAAAGTAAAGAACAGAAGAAGGAACATCACAGCCAGCGTGACAGGCATTATCACAGCCAAACGGCTATATGCACGGTGTTGATTTTCCAATTGTCCGACCCAATGAAAACGGAATTTGGAATGGTCATAATCTACTTGTTGCTCTATTTTTTGCTGAGCATCTTTAACGAATGAGGTCAAATCCCGTCCTCGCGGATTCACACGCACGGTAACAAAGCGTTGATTCATTTCGCGAGAAATCATACTTGCGCCTGCGGTCATTTTAATTTCAGCTACTTGCGATAAAGGGATTTTTATTCCTGCTCCTGAAGTCAACATCAAATTACCGATTTTTTCGGGCGTGTTGCGCGATTCTTCTTTGTAACGACAAATCACATCATACACTCTGCTGTCGATAAATACTTGCGAAACAGCCATTCCACCAATGGCAACTTCTATCAATTCGGCCACATCAGCCACATTTAACCCATATTGGGCGATTTTGTCGCGGTCGGCTACGATTTGAAGCTGCGGCAAAAAAGGTTCTTCCATAATGCCTACGTCGGCGGCGCCTTCTACTTCTTTGAGAACTTCCGTAACCTGTTCTGCTATTCGGCGACTTTCCGTAATATCTTCGCCAAAGATTTTGATAGCCAAATCGCTGTGCGCTCCCGCAATCTGGTCCATTACCATATCAATGATAGGCTGCGAAAAACCGACATTATATCCGGGCATTGTTCTTACTATCGCGTCCATATCAACAATAAGGTCTGTTTTTCGGCGACCGCTTTTCCATGTGTTATAAGGTTTTAATCCGACCATGACTTCCGTATGCGAAAAAGAGAACGGGCATATCCCATCATCATCGCGTCCCGTTTGAGTCATCACATAAGTTACCTCATCAAAATCTTTTATTTTATCCCTAAGTATGGTTGCCATTTCGGAAGATTTTTCGAGTGAAATGCCTGCGGGCAGTTGTACCTGAAGCCAGACGCTTCCCTCGTCCAACTGAGGCATAAAGTCCTTTCCTACATAAGTTGAAAGCCCAATGACAGCAGCCAAAACAGTAATAACAGGAAGTATTATCTTTTGGGGAGCAGCGACAATTTTTCCTGTCTGGCGTTTGTAGATATCCGTCAAACGTTCGAGCCAGCGGTTATGATACACTTTTTGAGGTTTTCTGTAAACGGCAAAAGCCAGTCCTGGAATCAAAATCAATGCCGCTGCCAACGCTCCCAATAACGCAAAACTCAACGTAAATGCCATTGGTGTAAAGAGTTTTTGCTCCACTCTTTCAAATGCAAACAGTGGCAAATAAGCGATAATGATAATCAGCGTGGCGAAGAAAACAGGTTTTGCGACTTCGGTAACACGTTTAGCAATATTGGCTTTATCTAACGGCAAATCGGGATTATCTTCCCGTTTTTTGAGTATTGTTTCCATCATTACGATTGTTCCGTCCACGATAATTCCAAAATCAATTGCGCCCAACGAGAGCAGGTTGGCGGGAATATCGGTCAGCCACATCAGAATAAATGCTATCAACAGCGAAACAGGAATAGTAATGGTGGCGAGCAATGCGCCTTTCGGACTTCCGAGAAATATAATTAATATACCGATGACCAATAGAATGCCGAATGAGAGTGTATGCGAAATGGTATTCAAAGTAGCATCAACCAATTCGGTTCTGTCATAAAAAGTATGGATTTTTACTCCTTCGGGCAGGCCGTTTTTATTCAAATCATCAACGGTTTCGTTTATTTTTGCAAGTACCT
Organism: Dysgonamonadaceae bacterium; assembly: GCA_031267615.1. GTDB lineage: Bacteria > Bacteroidota > Bacteroidia > Bacteroidales > Azobacteroidaceae > Azobacteroides. The sequence continues at coordinate 16,066 of JAIRYM010000048.1, read as the reverse complement.
GCGAAGGATTTTCATAACGCAACAAACACACCATACCCTCAACACCGTCTTCGTAATTCACTTCATTATCCAAATACCCGAAAATGCCTTTACGTTCAAGATTTCCGTATTTCAATCCGCCCAAATCTTTAATAAAAACAGGCGCTCCACCGACATTCTTTACCACAACATTACCCAAATCCTGCAAATCGCTCACAAGTCCCACGCCGCGCACAACATAACTTAAATCTCCGCGAATGAGCGTACTTCCTCCAGCGTTGGAATTATTAAGATCTATGGATTCGGTAACTTCGCTAAGCGAAAGGTTATATTTCGCTAATTTGTCGGGATCTATTTCTATCTGAAACTGTGTGGTAAGTCCGCCGAAATTTGAAACTTCGGCAATGCCGTGAATCTGCATCAGGCGGGGAATAATAACCCAGTGATTCAGTTCGGTGAGTTCCCGCAGGCTCTTGTTTCCGGTAACTACATAGCGGTATATTTCGCCTGTGGGTGAAGTAAGCGGGTCAAGCGCAGGTTGTGCCCCGAAAGGCAAATTCACATCATTAATGCGTTCCAACACCCGTTGACGCGCCCAGTAATCATCTATTCCATCTTCAAAAACAAGTGTAATTTTGGATATTCCGAAAAAATTTTTGCTCCGCATTACTTTTAAACCCTGAATGCCGTTGAGCGCTCGTTCTAGTGGAATCGTTATTTGTTGTTCTATTTCCGAAACGGCAAGTCCCGGCACTTGTGTGGCAACACCGACAGACACATCGGCAATATCGGGATAGGCATCAATGGCAAGTTGTTTACAAGCGTAAACTCCAATCGCCGAGATAACAGCAAATATGGTTACTGTCAGCCAGCGGCGTTCTATTAACTGATTGATAAACTTTTCCATAATCAATTCCCCATTAAGTAAATGCCGCCTTCCGATACAATCACGTCTCCTGTTTTCAGTCCGCTGGCAACCAATATTTCCTGTTGATTAGCCGTTGTAGCTTCAACCGTACGTTTAACAAATTTTCCTTTTTCTGCCTGTATGAAAACATAAGATTTCTCCTCGTTTTGCAACAAAGCCGTTGAAGGAATGACTATCGATTCTTTGGGCGAATTGATAAAATGAACATTGGCAAACATGCCGGGTTTAAGTTTTCGATCTTTGTTATCGCAGGTAATCAGCACTTGTATTGAACGGGTTTCTTCGTCCAGCAATTCGCTGATATGCGAAACAGTTCCGGTAATTATTTGTTTGGGATTTGCGTCGGTGCGGATTTCTACTTTATCATCTTTACTCAAAGAGCCAATATTTTTTTCTTTTACCTGCGCCACGACCCATATCTTGCTAAGGTCGGCGATTATTGCCAGCGGTTCCGCATCTCTTTTGATATATTGCCCGACAGCAATGCTGGTTTGCACTACTTTGCCGGCAACAGGTGAAACGATTTTCAACGCCTGTTCCATGTCGATTTTATTCGGGTCAATATGCAGCAGTTTCAGATTAGCGACAGCGTTTTCGCAGTCTTTCAACGCAATTTCGTAATCGGTTTCGGCTTCTTCCAGTTCTTTGACGACACCCACGCCGTTTTGTACCAAATCTTTTTGACGTTTCAGGTTCGTTTCCTTCATTTTTTTTGTTTGTAACGACTGGAAATAATCTTTCACGGTTTCGGAAAATTCGGCGGAATACATCTCAAATAACGGCGTTCCCGTATTCACTTTTTGTCCAAGCTGAACGAACGACCTGGTTATACGTCCGTCGAATAACGGAGCGATTTCAGCCTTTTGTCCGGTAATGGCTTTAATGGTTCCGGTTGTATTAAACTCGGAATTAAATTCTTTTGATTCAATGGTTCGTAAATTTATCTTTGAATTAACTGCTGACTGTTCAGATACGAATACAGTATCCCCGCGATATGCTAATTCCGCAATATTTTCGGAAGAAGTATTGTTTTTGCACGAAGCGAACAGCAGGCAAAAACTTACTGATATAATGATTGATTTGTTCATGAAAATTCTGTTTTTAATTTAAAATAATGTGTATTATTAATTTGAATATGCTATTTGTATAATAAATAACAGACCCGTTTGTTATTCATGCAAAATTGCATGAATGACTTTTGTTTGATGAATAGAAAGATTCTAAATTAATACAGGAGGGGCGCGCAGAGAAGGATTTCCCGAGATTGCAGAATTTTTTTTTCGCTCGTCAACAAGAAGAAAAATAATAGCGGTAAGAAGAAACAGTCCAATCCCAAAGAAAAGCAGGGCTGCTTGAAGTGTTTGAAAAGCAGATAATACAGAAATCAGCGAAATTTCACCAACCGTATGGCTTCCGGTTTGTGTATGAGCAGCAGTATGAAAATGTGAGTGAGAAATGATTAATCCGTTAATATTATGGCTGTGATAAAAGAAAAAAATATTCGCATAATATAATACGAATATAAAAGTCAGCACGCTCGCTATGATTTGTCTCTTGATCTGTGTCACTTATTTATATGTTTCAGGCTGTAAAAGTACAATTATTTTTTTGGAAAATACAGGACGGTTTGTGATTTTTTTGATTACTTTTGTTTTCTTCTTTTTTGATTTTATGATGACAGACTGGAAACGTAATTCCATCCTCTTTCTCGGTGGTCAGGCGCTGTCGATGTTCGGATCGATGCTGGTGCAATATGCTATCTTCTGGCATGTTACTCTTTCTACCGAATCGGGTTCGATGATGACGGTTTACGTAATTGTGGGACTGCTGCCTACGTTTTTTGTTTCGCCGTTCGGTGGTGTATGGGCGGACAGATATAACAGGAAAAAACTGATCTGTTTATCTGATGGAGGGATCGCAACGGTTACGCTGCTGATTGCTGTTGCGTTTTTCGCAGGATACCGCGAACTGTGGCTGATATTTCTCTGCGCTGCGATGAGGGCGGTCGGTGAGGGGATTCAATCTCCTGCCGTTACTTCGTTCATTCCGCAGATTGTGCCGGAAGATAAACTGACGAAGGTGAACGGAATCAATACAAGTATTCAGTCTGCTATTGCGCTGCTGGCGCCAGCGGTGAGCGGCACGCTGCTGACGTTTATCTCTCTCGAATATCTGTTTTTTATTGATATTATTACTGCTTTAACCGGAATCGGTATTTTGCTGTTTCTGGTAAAAACGCCTTTTGCGGACAACCATTCTGATGAAAGCAGGGCGACGGGAACGAATTATTTTGGCGACCTGAGAGACGGATTGAAATATATCTGGCGCGAAAAGTGGGTTTTTCAAATCATTATCCTTTCTACGATTATGTTTGCGGCAATGTCGCCGGGAGCTTTTCTGACTCCTTTGCAGGTGATCCGCAATTTTGGGAACGAGGTGTGGAGACTGTCGGCTATCGAAATCGCGTTTTCCGGAGGTATGTTGCTCGGAGGTTTGCTGATGGGCTTTTGGGGGGGATTCAGGAATAAAATGTATTCGATGGCGGTTGCAAGCGTGGTTATCGGAATCGGAACTGTATTGCTGGGCGTACTGACTGATTTTTGGCTTTACCTTGCTGCATGGACGATGGTCGGACTGACTGTCCCGCTGAGCAATACGCCATGTACGGTTATTCTGCAGACAAAAACCGACCCCGATTATATGGGACGGGTGTTCGGTGTGTTCGGGATGACGTATTCTCTTACCATGCCGCTCGCGATGCTGGTGTTTGGTCCGCTTGCCGATGTGATTGAGATTGACTGGATGCTGATCGCGACGGGTGCGGTTTATGTTGTGCTCTGCGTGCCGTACCTGACGAGCAGAAGTTTGAGGAAGATCGGGAAAGAATGTAAATAACCGTACCGCATAATTAACGGGATTAACTGCTGTGTTTGATTGTGGTTAATCCCGTACAATTATTGCAGAACTGTGGCTGAATGAAAGATTCAGTCTTTTTTGTTTCTTTCGACCAGAAAGGCGACGAACAGACCAAGTCCTCCGAAAAAGGCGATGCAGGCGCTGTCTGTCAAAAGCCTTAATTCATGGCTGTGACCACTTGCGGCTTCAAAGTTAATCACTGTGCGGAGAAACAGGTCGACAAGCAGTCCAAGCCCAATCCCCATCATGAGGAGAGAGATGCGTAACGCCCACGAACCAAGGTTTTTGCCGCCGAACGAAATGTCGGGGAAATCGAAGGAAGGCGCTGCTTCCGATTTCTTTATTGCTTCACCAAGAATCTGGATCAGCATTTTGCGCTCGTCTTTCCGGGCGTTCAGTTCCACGAGTTTGTAAATTCCAAGGACGATGAATCCTACGATAAACATTGAACTTAATTCCATAATTTTAATTTTTTATTTTGTTAAACATTTTGTGATTTACTCTTTTGACGCTGATGTTGTGAAATGGTTACAGATTGATGTATCTTTGTAACCAAAAACCGTTTCCTGCGTCTGTATTAATATGAATAACAAGATCGACATGCCGGTAATCAAACGCATCCTGGAAGGCGACAGCAGGGCTTTTGAAGAGATTGTGTCGGTTTACGGGAAAAAGGTGTTCGCTCTTGTTTCCAAAATGGTGGACCGGAGAGAAGATGCGGAGGATATTTCGCAGGAGGTGTTTATCAGGGTTTTCAAGTCAATCGGTATGTTTCGTGAAGACGCCGGATTTTCTACCTGGATATACCGGATTGCTTACAACACGGCGGTTTCGGAACTTAGAAAGCGAAAAATACTGTTTATCCCGATCGAAGATGAAACGGCAGAAAGTGATACTGAAGGAAACGGGGATGCTGAAGCCGAGACGGAAAGCAAACTTTGTTTCCTGGACAGGGCGCTGAAAAAATTGCCGCCCGATGAAAGGTTTTTAATTACATTATATTATATGGAGGATCGAACGATGGATGAAATCAGCGCCGTTTCGGGTCTCTCGCCGGGCAATGTGAAGGTGAAGATGTACAGAATAAGGAAAAAACTGGAAAAAGAAATAAATAAATTGATGTGTTTATGAAGAATAATGAGCATATTTCGGATGACGGTCTCAGGACAATGTTCGGGCAAATGCCGGTTGAGGAACTGCCAGCCGGTTTTATGGATAAACTGATGATGAGGATTGACGGAGAGGTGCGGCGAAAGGCTGCCCGCAGGCGATGGATGCCTGTCCTGCAGACGGCGGCGGCTGTTGCCGGACTGATTATTATTCCGGCGGCGGTAATGTTTTTTATTGATCCTGATTTTTTTTCTTCGCTTGATTTTTCGATGCCTGCGCTTAATATTAAACTGACCTGGTTTCCGGTTTCCGTCGGCTTTTTTGCGCTTTGTTTGCTGTTTGCGGATGACTGGTTAAGAAGGCATTATTTTTCTAAACGATGATCTCCGACCGGAGATTTATTCCTGCATGTTTTTTTCGGTCAACACGCCCCTGTCGCCAACCTGACCGCCCATTTCGCCATAAAACGGGGTTTTTGACAACACGATCTGGTAATATTCTTCGTCTTTTTGCTTCATTTTGCGGTAGCGCAGGATTTGAGTTTCTGTTTCGCTCTGATCATAGCCCACAAATTCCGGTTCTCCTTCCCTGACGATCACCCAGTCGCCGGTTTCGACCGCTGTTGCGTTGCGCGCCCTGTCTTTTTGTTTTTGCATGCAGGCGTTAAATTCTTTTATATCGACCGTTTTGCCTTTTTCCCGCAAAATCAGTTCGGTTAAATCGAGCGGAAAGCCGCAGGCGTCGTAGAGTTCAAAGGCGACTTTGCCGTCAAGTATTTTTTGATTTTCGTTTTCTGAAAGATACTTGTTCAAGATGCGGATTCCGGTTTCAAGCGTGCGTAAAAACGATTCTTCTTCTTCTTTTATTACTTTCCCTGTCAGGGTTTGCTGCGCCCGAAGTTCGGGAAAGGCGTCGCCCATGGTTTCGACCAGAACCGGAAGCAGTTTGTAGATGAACGCCGCTTTTTGTCCGAGGAACGTATAGCCGTAACGCACCGCCCGGCGCAGGATGCGGCGGATGACGTAGCCGGATTTGACGTTGGACGGCAACTGTCCGTCGGCTATCGAGAAGGCGACGGTGCGAACATGATCTGCTATGACGCGCATTGCGACCGGAATCTTGTCTTCACTGCTGTTTGAATAGCGGCTTCCTGTTATTTTTTCGATTTCTTTTATTATCGGCGTGAAAACGTCTGTGTCGTAGTTGCTCGTTTTGCCCTGAATCGCCATGCAGAGCCGTTCGAAGCCCATTCCGGTGTCGATCACGCGGTTCGGCAGCGGTTCGAGGCTGCCGTCTGCCTTGCGGTTGTATTGCATGAAGACAAGGTTCCAGATTTCTATTACCTGCGGATGGCTCTGATTGACGAGCGTGAGGGCGTTTACCGCCTGCCGTTCGCTGTCCGGACGGAGGTCGATGTGGATTTCGGAGCATGGTCCGCACGGTCCTGTGTCTCCCATTTCCCAAAAGTTATCGTGCCGGTTTCCGTTTATGATTCGGTCGAGGGGCAGATATTTTGCCCAGTACTCTGCTGCTTCGTCGTCGCGGTCGAGGTTTTCGTCGGGGGATCCTTCAAAGACGGTGACGTAGAGGCGGTTTTTGTCCAAGTGCAGGACTTCGGCGAGAAATTCCCATGCGTATTCGATTGCTTCTTTTTTAAAATAGTCTCCGAACGACCAGTTTCCGAGCATCTCGAACATTGTGTGGTGATAGGTGTCATGTCCGACCTCTTCGAGATCGTTGTGTTTTCCCGATACCCTGAGGCATTTTTGACTGTCTGCTACGCGGCTGTGGATTATCGGGTCGTTGCCGAGGATTATGTTTTTGAACTGGTTCATGCCTGCGTTGGTGAACATCAGGGTTGGGTCGTCCTTTATCACCATCGGTGCGGATGGGACGATGTGGTGTTTTTTGCTTTCAAAGAAGCTGATAAATGCCTGTCGGATTTGTTTTGATGTCATTGTTTTGTTTTTTTTGCGGCACAAAATTAATTCTTTTTATTTGTTTTGCAAAATTTTTTTGTGACTTGGGTTTTGTCTGTTTTTTTACTGTATTTTTTTGTTTTGCGGGAGCGTTTTTATAATTTGCAGGAGATGTTTTATAATGTGCAGGAGATGTTTTATAATGTACAGGAGCGTTTCTATAATGTGCGAGAGATGTTTTATAATTTGCAGGAGCGTTTCTATAATTTGCAGGAGATGTTTTATAATGTACAGGAGATGTTCTATAATGTGCAGGAGATGTTTTATAATGCGCGAGAGATGTTTTATAATTTGCAGGAGATGTGCTATAATTTGCAGGAGATGTGCTGTGTTTGTCAGGAGATGTTCTATAATTTGCGAGAGCGTTTCTATATTTCCCGAGAGATGTGCTGCACTTGTCAGGAGATGTGCAGTATCTGTCTGGAGTGTTTCTGTATTTAGCAGGTTCTGTTTTATGTTTTGCAAAATTTGATGTTTATGTTACCGGATATATTATATGTCTAATAAAAAAAGACGCCGATGTTTCACAACATCAGCGTCCACAACAGACTGGATTATTATGATGAATCAGATGCTTTTTTTCTTAAACGTGATATGGTATACTTCTTTATATTCCGGACTTTTGACGCCAAAGGCGAATTTGACATATTCCTTGACCGCAAGCGCTGTGTCAATCATGCCTGTTACCGGGGTGTAGAGCAGTTCGTTGCGGCGTTCGCGGGCTTCTTCCAGCAACCGGTTGGTTTCTACGCAGGCGTCGTTCACAACGCCGAGCCTGTCGTAATAGTCTCGAAGTCCGTCGATCTTCATGTCGGCTTCGGTGGGCTTGTATGCGGGGTCGGCGGCAAGAAGCATGATGAGCTGGTTGAGGTGTTCTATCTGTTCGGTAAAACTTACCTGGGATACGGATATGTGTTTTGTGGGTTTGTCGCCTGCTTTTGCGGCTTCGGACTCGAGGGAATGTACTCTTTTGCCGCGTATTTTGCGGACGATTTCTTTTACGTGTTTCGAGGTGCTTTCTACCATTCCGAAGAATTTTGTTGACGCCTGTATTCGCGTTGCGAGGGGGAGAAGGAGGCTGAACTGTTCCTGCCTGTGTCCTTCGTCTATTATTACGTGCGCCATGCTGTCGTCTACCTCGTTGATGGATGTTTTGACGTGTACTGACTGTTCTTGCAGGGCGTTGACCGTCAGACGGGCGACTCCCGGGTTGTACCTGTTGCCGAAACCGATGATGACTCCGGTCAGTTTGTCAAAGTTGGCAACGTTTGTGCTGATGCCTGATTCTGTTGTTGATTTTTTTTCCATATTTTACAGTTTTTATTTGGTGTTTTTTTTTGCTGCTGCAAAGGTATGTATTTTTTTTTGGTTTTTTTTACTGTCTGGTATTTTTTTTTCTGTTTAGCTGAATATTGTTTCCATATCTATGACGGGCAATGGTGTTGCGGTTTGCCATTTTCCGCGTGTGAAGTCGGGTATGTCGACTGAGTTGCTGCGGTTTGTGACTGACCGTTCGCTCAGTTCTGTGATCGACGACCACGTTGCGGCGTCATACACGTCCTGGTCGAGAGGCAATCCGTTGCGCAGGCAGTAGATGAGTCTCCAGTCCATGATGAAGTCCATTCCTCCGTGTCCGCCGACGGTTTTTGCTGTTTCGCCGATGTATTTCCAGAGCGGGTGTTCGTACTGTTCTATTATTTCTTTGAATTTTTCGGGTTCGAGAAATTTGTGTGCATCCGGTTCGAGGGCTATTTTTGGTTCCGGGTATTTGACTGCATATCCTTTTGTGCCGCTTATTTTATGTATCCTGTCGTATGGTCTTGGGCTTGTTGTGTCGTGTACTGCGACGAGGGTATGTCCGTTTACGGTTCTGATCAGTGTCTGGTTCATGTCGCCGAGTTTGTATGTTGCTTTGGCTTCCGGGGAGTTTTTCCCGAAAGTTTTTTCGGCATACAGGGTAAGTCCGTATTGATTGGTGGACATTGAGGTGAGGTAGTCGAACCGGTCTCCGCGGTTGATGTTCATTATTTGCGCCAGCGGTCCCAGTCCGTGCATCGGGTAGGGATTTCCGGTATGTTGTTTGCTGTGTTCGAGCCTCCACATCTTGTAATATCCGCTGGTTTTGTTGTGTTTGTAACCTCTGAGGTCGTGTATGTATGCTCCTTCGCCGTGGTATATTTCGCCAAAGAGGTTTTTGCGCGCCATGTTTAGCGTTGTGAGTTCGAAGGCGTCGTAACAGCAGTTTTCGAGCATCATGCAGTGGCGCTGTGTTTCTTCTGCTGTATTGACGAGCGCCCAGCAGTCGTCGACGGAGAGCGCTGCGGGGATTTCTGTTGCGATGTGTTTGCCGTGCTTCATTGCATAGAGGGCGATCGGGGTGTGAAGGTCCCATGGTGTGGCGTTATATATAAGGTCTATGTCATCTCTTTGGCAGATTTTTTTCCAGTCTTCTTCGCCGGTGTATGTTGCTGCTTCGGGGCGGTTGTGTTTTTTCAGGATAGTTTGACCGCTGTTGATTTTGTCGGTCATCAGGTCGCAGATCGCAGTGATTTTTGTTCCTTCTATTTGTGCCAGTCTTTCTACGGCTCCGAGTCCGCGTCCGAGTCCGATGATTGCGATACGTACTTCGGGCAGTGGTTCGCAGCGGAGCGCCATTGCTGATTTTCCTTTTCCGTGTCGCGCTTCGGGAGAGGCAAGAGCTTCGTTTGCCTTCTCCCGGTTGCCGGTGTTATGTTCAAGTGATGCGTAACCTGTTATGCCTAATGCTATGCTTCCGTACAGGGTTTTTTTGAGGAAGTTTCTGCGATTGTTTTTCATGATGTTAATTCTGGTGTTTGTTTTCGAACCTGAAAGTTATGAGAGCGCTGCTATTGCCGAACCGATCAGATTGGCGTTTTCTTTTTGTTCGACATGGATTTTTATTTCATGTCCAAATTCTTTAAGGATTTTGTCCAGTTCGTTTATGACAAGGTCTTTGTATGGTAAATAGCTTGCGTTGCGAACTTTTCTGTCGTTACTCCAGAACAGGCTGCCTTCTGCTGAAAGGCGGATGTCGGTAACGGGTTTTTCGCCGGTTGCGATGATTTGAAGGATCAGTCCTGAGAGCGATGCTGCAACAAGTTTTGCCGAGCGTTCGTAAACCCAGTGGGCTGCCTTGACGTATTTTTCTTTGAAACGGGATGGATAACTCATTATTGATGTCAGTTTTTCCGCATCAAAGTTGTCTTCGAATTCGTCGCTCGAAAACAGGTATTCAAGGATACGTCCGAGATACATTCCGGAAATTGCTTTTTCAAAGCGCTGCCTGCCTTTGGTGTCGAGGTATTTGTCGATCTTGTCGTCAATCACTGTCAGGTGTGGCGGGTTGAAGTTTCCTGATTCCAGGTTTATTGGTATAAGTCCTTTTCCCGTGTATGCTTTGTCGAGCTTGGGTATTCTTTCTACGGGAATGAATGGCGCCATATTGGTGCCTGTTCCGACAATGAGTCCGATATGAGCCTGTGATTTTGTGTCCGTCAGTCCTGAAAACAGGGCTGCTACTGTATCGTTTATCACTTTGATGTTTTTGAATCTGGCTCCTTTAACGTTTGCATTGAGATAGTCCAGAAGAGTTTTTCCGACCGGTTTCCCGATGAGGTCTTTAATATCGACTCCTTTGTTCCATTTAATCAGATTTGCGTCTCCATTGAGAAGCGATTCGCCCGGATAGGAGAAACAGTAGCCTATATCGGTTACTCCGTCAAGTTTGAGTGAACTGATGAGGCTCGCCATTTTTGCATAGAGCTGCTCAAGGGTACATTGCGGGTTCTTCATCAGCGAAACGAGGTTTTCTTTCATTCCGGGGTGAACAATGGCTTCTCCGTTTTTAAATTCCACGACAGTTGCCCGGAAGTTTGTTCCTCCCAGGTCAAGAACGAGGGCTTTGCCTTCGCTGATAAACTTGGGATTGATGTAGGTAGGAATACAGCGTATTTCGCCGTCTTTTGCTTCTACCTTTTCACCTTTGGCTAATTTTCTGTCGCGTTCTTCGTAGTCGGTTACCAAACCTTCGGCGACGCCGTTTTGAAGGGCGATGGCAATATCTTTCAATTGCTCTGTTGTCAGTTCAAAAATGTTACTTTCCATTTGATTTTAATTAAAATTATTAAATGATGGCAAAGGTAACTATTTTTTTGTAAAAATGTATATTCCCCATTTATCATCGTTAAAAAAATTTGTATCTTTGCGGCTTAATATAAAAATATGAACAACAACATACTGATAACCGGCATAAGTCAGGGCGACATCAACGGTATATCATACGAGATGATTATCAAGACATTTGAAGATGCAAGAATGATGGAAAAGAACACTCCTGTACTTTACGGTTCATCAAAAGTGCTTGCATATCACCGTAAGGCGATGGATTTGCCGCAGATTAATTTTAACATAATAACAGATATAAACGATGTGGGAGCAAATCGTTTGAATATCATAAACTGTGTTACGGAAGATATTGTAGTCGAGCTGTCAAAACCTGCGCCGGAAGCGGAATCCATGGCGCAGAAAGCAATGGAACGCGCTCTTGACGATTTGAAAAACGGTCATACAGATGCTCTTGTCCTCGCACCTTCAACTGTCGATGAAATACTTTTGCTCGAATCGTTTTCAGGCATAAAACCATTGAAAATATTTGTCAGTGAAAGTTTGCGCATTGCGCTTTCGACAGCAAAAATACCGCTTGCAAATGTTTCAGAACAATTGACGGCTGAACTTGTCGCTGCTCAACTTCGCACTCTGCACTTTAGCCTTGTTCACGATTTTATGCTGACTTTGACTCGTATCGCAGTTCTGTCTTTCAATCCTGACAAAGGCGTAAAAGAACAGCAGTATGGGAAAGAAGAATCGGAAGTGCTGTTGCCTGCAATTAAGGCTGTCGAGAACGAAGGAATTGCCTGTTTTGGACCTTATTCTGCCGAAGATTTTTTTTCATCAGGTGATTTTCAGAAATTTGATGCAATACTTGCGCTTCATTACAGCCAGGGCGCTATACCCTTTCGCTTGCTTTCACACAGTGAAGGCGTTGTGTTTTTCGCTGGAATGCCTTACGTCATTACTGCTCCTGACACAAGTGTTTCATTTCCTCTTGCGGGGCGCAATGAGTCATCGGAAACGGCGTTGCGACATGCGCTTTATCTTGCGGAAGACATTTGTTCTACACGAAAAATCGACAAGGAAATCCGAGCTAATCCGCTTTGCAGGCAATCTGTTGAAAGAAGCTCAGACAACGAAAAGCTTGACTTGACAAAAGATGAAGAATAACTGATGTTTATTTGAACTTTTTATCCAGATCATCGTCAGGCAAAATATAAACAATGCTTTTACCGTCCGGCGTGTAGTTTGGAGAAGAAGAAGAAAACAGCCGTGCGGTAAGCGAAGCGGCTTCATCTTCCGAAAGTATTTTTCCGCTTGGAATGGCTGCTTTGTGAGCTAACGCAAGAGCGAGCGCTTCGTATATTTCTTCTTTCACTTCGCAGCCTGTTTCTATAACTTTTTCGAGCATATTTCTCAACGTTTCGACAGGATCGATGCCTTCCATTCCGGATGGTATTCCATTTATAGAAAAAGAATTATTTCCCAAATCCGACAAATCGAAACCGATATATGCAAGTTCATCAAGAAGAACAGGCAAGACAGTTGCTTCTTTCGGAGTGAAATTTATAATTTCAGGAAACAATATTCCCTGCGAGATGCCCTGTTTTTGTATAATTCGCTGCATATAATCATCAAACAGAATACGAATATGCGCCCGCCGCTGTTCAATAATACACAGTCCTGATTTTAATGAAGTTATAAGGTATTTACCTCGATAAGATAAAATCTCTTTCTTCTCTTCGGACTGTATTGCAGGCTGCATTTCAACAGTATCAATCTCTGCCGGCGATATGTTGCGATAGAGTTTTTCCCAGTCTGAAGCCGAATGACGCGAGTGATACGATGGTTGTTCGCGAAACGGATTATAACCGGAATTGAGTTTGATTTCGGGGATAGGGGCTTCGGTTTGTCTGCTGTTGTAAACAGGCATTTCGATAGCGTCTTCACTGTTGAAGTCAAGGCTTGGCACAGATTTGGATTTACCAATCGCTTCTTTCACCGCAGCTGAAATCGTTACCCATATCGCCTGTTCGTTTTCAAATTTTATTTCTGTTTTTGTCGGGTGAATATTAACGTCAATGCTTGAAGTGTCTACCGTTAGATAAATAAAATAATTTGGTGAATCGCCTGCTGTAATAAAAGGTTCAAAGGCATTTACAACAGCTTTGTGAAAGTAGGGATGCCGCATATAACGATTATTTGCAAATAAAAATTGCAAACAGCCGCGTTTTCTGCTTGAATCGGGCGTTCCGATAAATCCGCCAACTTTCATAAACGGAGTTTCAGCATTGACAGTAATAAGCTGAGAATTAAGTTTTTTTCCTGAAACATTAAGAATTCTCTGTTTAAGATTTGCAACAGGCAGGTTCATAACTTCCACATCATTATTATACAGAGTAAAAGCTACCTGCGGATTGACTAAAACGATGCGTTCAAATTCGGTAATAATATTGCGAAATTCTGTTTCGTTGGGTTTAAGAAATTTTCTACGGGCAGGAACATTGAAAAATAAATTTCTTACAGAAAAAATACTGCCTTTTATGCAGGCAATCGATTCTTGAGTTTCAACTTGCGAACCTGTAATCCGCAGCAGCGTTCCTGTTTCGTCTTCCTGGCGGGCTGTTTTCAATTCAACTTGTGCAACTGCGGCTATAGAAGCAAGCGCTTCGCCGCGAAAACCCATTGTATGCAGAGAAAATAAATCATTGACATTACGGATTTTTGAGGTTGCGTGCCGCTCAAAAGCCATACGTGCATCGGTTTCCGACATTCCTTCACCGTCGTCGATAACCTGAATCAAAGTCCGTCCGGCATCTTTAACGATAAGTTGAATTTTATGCGCCCCCGCATCGATTGAATTTTCAATAAGTTCTTTCACAACCGATGCTGGACGCTGTATGACTTCGCCTGCGGCAATCTGATTGGCTATTGCATCAGGAAGCAGATTGATTATATCACTCATTTATCGAGTTTGATTGCCCTGCGGTTTACCCGGAATCGGAATAAATTCAGGTAATCTGAACGGTGTGTCGTCTCCATAACCTGCAATTCCAAGTTTCTTGACAAAATCCAGATCTTCAGGTATAAGATTTTGAGCAGCGGCAGTCATATCGTCCCAATTGATGAGTTTTCCTGTATAAGCTGACTCGCGTCCCATAATGGCAGCCATATTGGAGACTGCTGTTTCAGAAGCCTGTTCAATCGGTTTGCCTGAACGAATATGGTTAATCCAGTTCACGTGTTCAAGCGTATATGGATCGCGCTGCTTGTAAGTCGCTTTTTCTGCTTCGCGGTCGTATTTCCATATCACTTCGCCTTTCAGGTTTTTAATCACTTTGCCCTGAAACGGTTTTTCCATCGCTTTGCCTGTTTCATCCGCCTCGCCCTGCTCTATGCGCCCTTCGGAATACCAGACGCCTTTCGTGCCGTGGATAATTTCGGAAACGTTGCCTGAGCAGTTTGAAATCTGGCGGCTCATACTGTGAAGATGTATTCCGTTTTCAAATTCAAAATCAACACTGAAATTGTCGTATTGATTTCCTGTCTGACGGCGCTGGCGAGAACCGAATCCTACTGCGCTGATTGGTCTCAGTCCGGAAAACCAAGTGAATACGTCGATATTGTGAACATGCTGCTCAACGATATGGTCGCCGGAAAGCCAGGTCCAGTTTACCCAGTCGCGAATCATCCATTCGAGGTCGCTCCATCCTTTCTGACGGTAACGAGACCAGAGTTCGCCGCCGTTCCAGTAAACATTTCCGCCTGTGATTTCGCCGATAAGTCCTTCCATTACTTTTTTGTATGATTCGACATAACCGCGCTCGTGATGGCGCTGGGTGCCGGTAACAACCGACAATCCTTTTGCCTGCGCCTGTTTGGAGGCAGCCACAATGGTACGGTAGCCTGCCGCATCAACGCAAACGGGTTTTTCCAAGAAAGCGTGTTTGCCTTTTTCTACTGCATAGCGGAAGATTTCAGGGCGGAAGCAGGGCGGTGTTGCCGTGATTAGGACATCAATATCGCTGTCAATAACTTTTTTATAGGCATCAAGTCCTACAAATTTTCTGTCAGCTGCGATGTCAATGTTTTTTTCCTTTTTTAATGCTTCGGCGCAAGATTCGACACGGTCGGCAAAAGTATCGCCAAGCGCAACTACCGTAACGCCGTTTGCTGCCGACAGAAAGTTAATCGCCGCGCCTGTGCCGCGTCCGCCGCAGCCAACGACGCCGGCTTTCAGTGGTTTTCCGTCTGCTGCCAAATCCGGTAATTCCGGTGTATAATATGTTCCGGGTTCTCTTAATGGAACAAGTTTGTTTTTGCCTTCGCATGAAGTCAAAAATACCGCGTTTCCGGCGCCAACCGTACCGATAGCACCTGCCAGTGCAGAGTTCTTTAAAAAAGAACGTCTGCTGATTTTACTTTCTTCTCTCATCTTGATTTGTGTTTATTTGTTAAATTAGTTTGCAACAAAATTATTATGGCGCAAAAATAATACTTATTTTCTTAATAACAAAATTTCAGAATACAGTTAATTCTTTTTTTGCTGTGTCTTTATCAAAACACATGTTCTTTTGACGAAATAAGAAAACTCTGTCTCCTCTGTGCAAGTCATATTTGCCATTCATCGTCATTTGCGAGGGCGCAAGTTCTCTCTGTTATTGCGAATCATAAAAAAAGCGCGCGATTCATTATTAAATCACGCGCAACTTTTAGTTCTCAGTTCTTAGTTATTGATGATTTTCACGGTTTCTATTTCCCAGTGCAAAGCGTTGTTTTTTCCGAAATCGCCGCTTTGTCCAAAACATGTCGCCGCAGTCAGCAGCAACACTGTTATTAAAAGAACCGGTTTCATTTTATTGTCTGTTAATTCGTAATTGATTTACGGAATAATTGCGCTTTGGATTTCTGTCCAGGGACCTTTCTGACCGCGGGTGTTTTCCCAGCGAAGGGCGAAATAAACCGTCTTACCGCGCTGATCGTTTTCAAAGGCGAGAGTGAACGGCGAATTGGTATCTACGTC
>JAIRYM010000009.1 GCA_031267615.1 Dysgonamonadaceae bacterium | reverse complement strand
CTTCCGGGTATTTACCCGGAACATTTTTCAAACTTGCACAGCCTTCCGGGTATTTACCCGGAGCATTTTTCAAACTTGCACAGCCTTCCGGGTATTTACCCGGAACATTTTTCAAACTTGCACAGCCTTCCGGGTAAATACCCGGAGCATTTTTCAAACTTGCACAGCCTTCCGGGTATTTACCCGGAACATTTTTCAAACTTGCACAGCCTTCCGGGTAAATACCCGGAACGTTTTGCAGGTTGGTTTATCCGAAAAAAAAGATACTTAATTGTTAATAGAAAACTTAATTGCGTTTTCTTCGAGGAATCGAACGAGGGCGCTGTCTATCTTGACCTTGCGAATATCGGAGTGAAGGTCGAGGGTGATGTTTTTGAGGGGATCGTGAATCGTGAAATGGAGGACGCTGCTTCCCGGGCGGCTTTTGAGTTGAGCGGATAACTCGCCGATAAATTCCGGTGACAGTGAATGAAGCGGAAGATCGATCGTGACGTAGTGCATCAGGCTTGCTGCAAGCGTGGGAGTGAGCGGTTCGATGTGCTGTACCCTGAACTCTGTGTTGTTACCGTATTTACTGCTCTGTATCTTGCCTCGAATCATCAGTATGGCGTTAACGACGCCGTACCCCGACCAGGCTTTGTAATCATCACTGAAGAGGGGGAGTTCAATGCTTCCTGCATAGTCTTCCAGTTTGAGGATGCCATACGGTACGCCCTTTTTTGTAGTCGCGGTTCGGTATCCGGTAACTATCCCTCCGGTAGTTATTACGTGGTTCAGTCGTTCCTCAGCCTTCAGGGTCTCAATGTCAGTTAAAGTATGGTTAAAGATGTGTACGAACAGCAATTGATATTCGTCTAAAGGGTGTGAGGAAAGATAAATACCGACGAGGTCACGTTCGCGATTGAGTTTTTCGATAGTATTCCATTGTTCTGCTTGCGGGACTTCGGGTCTGGCGATCACCGCGGCGTCAAATGCTCCGAAGAGACTGTTGACGTTAGTCTGTTTATCGGTCTGGTATCTGTTACCATACCTGATCAGTACGTCCGTGAAGTTTTCTTCTCCTTTGCCGGTCTTTACGAAAAACTGTTCGCGGCGTATTTCGGAAAATATATCAAACCCGCCGGAATACGCGAGCGCTTCTATCGCACGCTTAGTGCAGGAGTTAAGGTTAACGCGTTCTACGAAATCGAAGATACTTTTGAATTGTCCGCCTGTTTGCCGTTCTTTTATAATAGCGTCGACCGCGGAGCTTCCGAGGTTCTTTACACCTCCGAGTCCGAAGCGTATGTCGCCCGTTTTGGTTACTGTGAAGTTGTGTTCCGATTCGTTGACGTCCGGTCCTTTGACCGGTATTTTCATAGCGCGACATTCGTCCATGAATTTTGCGATTTCGGTGATATTATCTTTGTTGCGGGTCAGATTGGCAGCCATAAATTCTGCAGGGTGAAGGGCTTTGAGGTATGCCGTCTGGTATGATAGCAGAGAATAACATGTGGCGTGAGATTTATTGAAGGCGTACTTTGCAAATTCCGACCAGTCGGACCATATTTTTTCCAGTTTTTCTTTTGGTCCGAATCCTTTTTGTTCAGCTCCCTGAATAAATTTTGTGTGAAGAGCCTCCATTTTGTCTACGAGTTTCTTTCCCATAGCTTTTCGCAGTTCGTCGGACTGTCCGCGGGTGAATCCTGCGATGTCACGGCTGAGGAGCATCACCTGTTCCTGATATACTGTTATTCCGTAAGTGTCTTTGAGGCGTGATTCCATTTCGGGGAAGTCGTATGTTATGTCTTTTTTCCCGTGTTTTCGGTCTATGAAGTCAGGGATATAAGCCATCGGTCCTGGTCTGTAGAGTGCGTTCATCGCGATCAGGTCTTCGAATTTTGTGGGCTTTAGTTCTCGAAGATATTTTTGCATTCCGGGTGATTCGAACTGGAATGTTCCGACTGTATCTCCTCTGCTGTACAGTTCGTATGTTTCTTTGTTGTCGAGAGGTATCTTGTCTATATCTATGTCTATGTTCTTTGAGTGTTTTATGTTGGCGATTGCTTCTTTGATTACCGACAATGTTTTTAATCCGAGAAAGTCCATCTTTATCAGTCCGACCGATTCTATTACAGAGCCGTCGTATTGCGTTACGGGCAGTTCTTCGAATGTTTCTTTGTCTTTTGCGGTGCTTAGCGGTACAAAGTTTGTCAGATCGTCAGCTCCTATTATTATTCCGCATGCGTGTACTCCGACTTGTCGAACTGTTCCTTCCAGCATTTCGGCGTATTTCAGTGTATCGGAAATGATCTGATTGTCGGAATATCTGGCTTCGTGCAGTTCTTTGACGTTCTTAATACAGTTTGAGAGGTTAATTTTTATCGTATTTCCGCTTTTGTCTTCCGGTAATCTGTCCGGAATCATGTTAGACAGTTTGTTGGATTCTGCGAGCGAGAGTTTTTGTACTCTTGCTACGTCTTTGATTGCTGATTTGGCAGCCATGGTTCCGTATGTTACGATATGTGCTACTTTTTCTTTGCCGTATTTGTCGGTAACCCAGCGCAGGACTTCTGCCCGTCCGTCGTCGTCGAAGTCTATATCGATGTCCGGCATTGATATTCGGTCGGGATTGAGGAACCGTTCAAACAGCAGGTCGTATTTCATGGGGTCTATTTCTGTTATTCCAAGGCAGTAGGCGACTGCCGAGCCGGCTGCTGAACCTCGTCCCGGTCCTACCGCAACTCCCATTTCTTTTGCTGCCTGAATGAAATCCTGAACTATGAGAAAGTATCCTGGGAACCCCATTGTTTTCATTGTTTCGAGTTCAAAGTTGAGGCGTTCCGTCATTTCTTCTGTAAGCGGGTGTCCATATCGGTGTTTTGCTTTTTCGAGTGTCAGTGAACGCAGATATTCTGCGTCAAGTTTTATGCGAAGTACTTTTTCGTAGCCTCCCAGTTTATCGAAACGTGTATCATCTTCTATGTTAAATTCTGTTTTCAAGTCTTCTTCTGAATAGATTTTGCGATAGCTTTCTACCGAGCCGAATGTTTCTGGAATTTGAAAGACCGGCATTATTGCTTCGTTATTGATATTGTAAAATTCAATCTTTTCGATGATTTCGCAGGTGTTTGACAGCGCTTCGGGAACATCTTCAAAGATGGCGTTCATCTCTTCCTGTGTTTTCAGCCATTCCTGTTTTGTGTAACGCATTCGCTTTGGGTCGTCAAGGTCTTTGCCGGTGCTTAGACAGATCAGCCTGTCGTGAGCGTCTGCATGTTCTTTGTTTACAAAGTGTACATCATTGGAGGCTATTACTTTTGTACCGGTTTTCTGTGCAAGTTCAAGAATAGCTTCATTTACTTCTTTTTGTCTCTGGTATGTTTCATGGTCTGCACTTCCTTGATCGGTTTTATGCCGTTGAATTTCCAGATAATAGTCATCGCCAAAAATACTTTTGAACCAAAGTATTGCTTCTTCTGCGTCGCGTTTGCTGCTTTCCTGAACAGTCCGTTCTATGACTGCGTTTTTTGGGGTGAGTGCTGTGTCGCCAGTGTTTGCCGTTCTTCCCGAACTTCCTTCGTCGTCGACGTTCTTTGCATTATGTCCCATCAGTTTCTGCGGGATTTCTCCACCGAGGCAGGCAGAGCAGACAATCAGTCCTTCGCTGTATTTCTCAAGAATTTCCTTATCGATACGGGGTTTGTAATAAAACCCTTCTGTCCACGATTTGGAAACAAGTTTGCAGAGATTCTGGTATCCTTTTTTATTTTTTGCAAGCAGGATAAGATGCCATCCGCTGCCGTCTTCTTTCGTTTTTTTGTCGAAGCGTGTTCGTCTGGCACAATAAGCCTCCACGCCAAGAACAGGTTTGAATCTGTCTTCCTTTTCTTTACCCTTATTTTTTTTGTTTACGCAGTCATAAAATTCTTTGGCGCCAAACATATTACCGTGGTCGGTTAATGCTATTGCTTTCATACCGTCGGCAATGGCTTTATCAACTAATCCCTGAACTGTCGCCATACCGTCGAGAAGGGAATAATGAGAATGTACGTGTAAATGAGTAAAAGGTTGCATGAATTTGTTTTTAAAGAAGTTTATTTGATTCGCAAAGGTAACATAAAATTTTCAAATCTACACTGAAGGATAAAAAACATTACGCGAAACTAAAAAAGATTTGGAAGTATAAATTTTTTGTTTTAACTTTGTCGCCTAAATGAGAAAAATAAATACAAATATCGCATTATTTTACGCCAATAATTTGGTGGTCTCGGATATTTTGTTAAACACACACACACACACTTCGCGCAGGTCAATATTAAAAAGCGCGCACGCGCGCGAGAATTTAATAAAATCAACCAATTAACAATGAAACCTCTGAAAAAATATACAGGGGTCTTTAGTGTTTTTCCGAAACTTTTTTTTCGGCGTTTCTCATTTAAATTCGGGGCGTACCGTTTCCAACTTCGCGCGCCACCCCGAAACGATTTTAAATCCAGACTTCTAAAACTTTATCTCACCATCTGGCGGAATAAACCGACAGATAGAGACTCATTAGATAATTTCTTTTATTAATTAAATTTTTATACTATCATGACTAGAAAAACTTTATTTCTTACAGTAATATTAGCGATATTTTCGCTCAATATTAAAGCATGGGACAACGTCCTGACAGCAAGAAGACTCGCCGTTTCATCACAGGGCGGTCAAAAACAGTTTTATGTGAAATCCAAAGTGCCATGGACGCTTACAACTCCAAACAACTGGGTTTCAATCAAACCAAGCAGTGGTAACGGAAGTACATCGTGGGGCGACAGAGACGGCGGAGAACTCGTCACAGTAACCGTCTGGCCGTCCGACGTCATCGACCCACAGACAGGAGACGCAGTCGAACGGCAAGAACGCCGCGGAGTTGTTACCCTCAAATACGGCACGACGACAAATTATCTGCCCGTATATCAGTTAAACCACGACAGCTGCTATCACAACGGCGAAGTAATACTCGTCAAGGAACATAATCCCGACGGTATGCTGCCCGGTACAAAACCAATCCCGATAATGCTCTTCGGCGACGGATGGGACTTGATGGACCTCTATAAATCATATCACGAAGACGACGGCAGAGGTTTCTTTCCGGCTTATGCCGCAGCCTGGGCAAAGCGATGCAGCGAAGTGGACATGATGAGCGATTTTGCCGACTATTTCGACATTTACGCATACTCCGGCGAATCAATGCAGCGAGGTACACACGGATTGAGCAAGTACCGTCAAGACCCGCACAACAGCCGACAAATGGATATGGCTGTCAGCGACGCTAACGCAACAATCAGAAATCACGTCAATTACAATAATGCAATTTTCGTCGATCTGTCGAACGATACCCCGGGCGGATGGAACTTCTATGCAGGCGGACGGCAATATGCCGCTTATGGAAACCCGGCAAACAGACAGACAGGCCTGGGATGGTGGGGACACGAATTTACAGGACACGACGTGTCGAACATGCCGGACTTCTACGTCATGGACGGATCTCGAAGCCTCTGCTGGCCGACAGGATACTACCCCGGACAACCCAGCGCCGCGGACAACTGTACCGAAGTTACACACTACACAATGCCGGAAGACCTGAACAACACCACGCTTACACAGTTCACAAAATTTCCGGACGCTCCGTTCTTCCGCGAAGGAGATTATCCAACATACTATAAAAGTAACGCCGGCGCAACAGGACTTCACGCCGTTTTCCGCCTCTATGGAGAATGGGATAGTGGATACTACTGGAATGTGGATTATGAAAAAGACCCTGCAAAAGTAGTCTGGAAAGACTTTATCGGAAAAACAGGATACAGCAACGTGGGAATCAAAACCGACCAAAGATACTCCAATACAAGCTACTATTACCGTCCGGAATCTATCAACGAAATGATCAGAGAAGGAGTCGGATGGGACCTTGGTCTTAGAATCTGGATATGGAACAAACTGCTCGAACGCGCAGGAATTGGAAATCCTCATATTCTCTCCGCAAACGACCCAAGTCACCCGCGATCAATAGAAAACTTTATGATCTGGGACGAAGAACACGGATATGCAAACAACAAAACAGGATGGAGAAACCAGCCCGCCGTTCCTCAACTGCTGACTGAGGCTTATTACACCGGTCACAATCTTCAACTGCTCGCTCCATTCACTTTCGCTCCGGTCGCTTCCGACTCCACACAGGCTACGCCTCCGCAATATCCGGAAGGCTTCATCAATCTTACAACGACGGAAGAAGGAGACGCAGGCACAGGATGGGAATGTAAAACAGCGCCTCACTATGACAAAGGCACGAATCCAAATGTCATCGTCATCGACGCTCCGGGAGAATACAAGTTCGTCGGATCAACAAGCCTGAACAATATTTCGGTCTCGGAGAATGTAAAAGATGTGATTATCGAACTGCGAAATGCAACGATCGACGTGGCAAATTACAGCAAGTCTGCAATCCAGATTCTCGGCGGAGCAGAAGCAACCATCAAACTGTATGGCGACAACTATCTCGGAGGCGGACCTAACACCTGCGGAATATCAGTGCCACACAAGGGAGGCAGCGGCGGACTCGGAGTAGGCGGCAAAGGCGGAGTGCCTTCCAACGCTTCGGTTATCATCACAAGTGCAGCCGGTGACGGATCGACAGAAGGGTATGTAAAAGTCACAGCAGGAACGTTTGCTGCCGGCATTGGCGGCAGTAATCAACTGCACACTACGAGCGGAAACATCACCATCAACGGCGGAACAATTGAAGCGTACGGCGGAGGCGAATCTCCGGCAATCGGAGGACGAGTTGTGAGCGCGACAATAACAAGCCAGACAACCATCAACGGCGGTAAGGTTACTGCAATCGCAGGCGGCGGAGCAGGCATCGGAGCAGGCGTGAATGGCAACAATTACGGAACAATTGACATCACTGGCGGAAGCATATATGCAAGCGGCACAAACAGAGCTGCAATCGGAGGCGGATCAGGTAAACTCAACATTACCGGCGGAACAATCGTTGCACGAAACACCGTAAACAGCGACGGTACATCGCAACCCGGAATCGGAGGCGCAACCGAAATAAATATCAGCAATACTTCCATCATCGCAACCGGCATTTCATCGAAAGCAACTATAAGCAATTCGGTGGTGCTGACAAGCAACACGACCGGTGCAATAACCGAAGGCGAAAACACGCTGATAATAAAAGACGCAGCGATAGATATGAAACTGCAATCAGTAAAAACCGGCGCTACCGGAGAATCGCAGCTAAGCACCAACCTCCTTCTGACAGGCAACACAACTATTCCGGCAGCAAACACGCTGATCATTCCGGAAGGCGAAAACCTCGTCATCAACGAAGGAGTAACGCTGACAGTAGAAGGAAATATCATCGTGAGAGGCGGACTGACATGCAACAACGGAAATATCATCGGAACCGGCATCAGGACGGAAGGCAACGGATATTTCTCGCTCTGCAACTCATCGGAAATTAAAAATGCGGCAGATGAAATATCAGGCGTAAATGTGTTTGCGACAGATGGAGGAATAATCGCCAGTCTTGCCGGACCGGCAAAAATTTCTGTTTATTCATTGCCCGGACAACAGGTCGCAAGCCTGCAGGGAACTGCCGGAGAGAACAGGATAGATCTCGAAAAAGGACTTTACATCGTCAAAGTCGAAGCAAAAGGATACAAGGTACTGGTGAAATAAATATTAAATTATTTTTGTACCTTTGTACCGTACAATTTAGTTTTTGTCATTAGTAAGAAGCACGACGTGATGTCGGGCTTCTTCTTTTTAATTTAATCAACATAATATATAAGGAGAATAAAAATGGAAAAAACAAAATGCGTAATCATCGGATCAGGACCCGCCGGACTGACAGCCGCAATATATGCATCAAGAGCAGGAATCGCACCGGTGATTTATGAAGGCATGACGCCCGGAGGACAACTCACCACAACATCCGTAATCGAAAACTTCCCCGGATACCCGGACGGAACAACAGGCGACGAAATGATGGAAGACCTGAAACGGCAGGCACAAAAATTCGGAGCAGACATAAGACCGGGCGTCATAACCGGATTCAATCCCGCCGGACAGCAATACCGGCTGACGGTGGACGGAGAAAAAGAAATCGAAACCCAAACCGTCATCATCTGCACCGGCGCAAGCGCAAAATACCTCGGACTGGCGGACGAACAGAAATACGCAGGACAGGGAGTATCAGCCTGCGCGGTATGCGACGGATTTTTCTACCGCAAAAAAACAGTAGCCGTCGTCGGAGGCGGCGATTCCGCATGCGAAGAAGCGCTTTACCTTGCCGGACTGGCGGAAAAAGTCTATCTCATAGTCAGGAAAAACCGGATGCGCGCCTCTCAAATCATGCAGGACAGAGCAGAAAAACACCCCGGCATAGAAATCATGTACAGCACCGAAATCGAAGGACTGTTTGGAGACGGAGCCGTAGAAGGCGCCCGCCTGGTACGCTTCGCAGGCACGGATTCGGAAGAGCGCATCGAGATTTCGATAGACGGACTGTTTCTCGCTATCGGTCACCACCCCAACTCCGCCGTTTTCCGCGACCATGTTGCCGTCGACGACAGCGGCTACATCCTGACCGAATCCGGCACAACGCGCACCGCTCTGCCCGGCGTCTTTGCTGCCGGCGACGTATCCGATCCCCGCTACCGCCAAGCCGTCACTTCGGCAGGCAGCGGCTGCATTGCGGCGCTCGAAGTCGAAAAATACCTTGCATATCAATAAATTTTTATATATTTGCATCGATAATTCTATTATTTATTTTCGAAGGAGGGCGACGTGATGTCGGTCTCCTTTTTTTTCTTTGCGTGCTTGCCGGCGGCGTTGCCGTTTTTACCACGTTTCAGACTGAAATAGTCGCATCCGCTATCCGGTTCTCATTATTTCAGACTGAAACGGTCGCATCCGCTTACCGGTTCTCGATATTTCAGTCTGAAACGGTTGCATCCGCTTACCGGTTCTCGATATTTCAGTCTGAAACGCACCCGCCACCATAATTATTAATTATTAATTGTTAATTATTAATTAATTTTACAGTACCTTTGCAGGCAGAAAAATAATTATAATTATGAAAACATTAAACTGTCTAATCATCTTACAAATATTTATTCTGTATACACTCAGCGCACAGGCAACTGGCGGACAGTGCGGACAAAACCTGACGTGGACGCTTGCCGGCGGAACGCTAACCGTAAGCGGAAAAGGAGATATGAAAGATTATAATGACACCAAAGCGCCCTGGTATACGGTACGTAATTCCATAAAAAAAGTTATTATAGAGGACGGCGTAACGAGAATCGGAAATTCAACATTTTTCGAATGTACATCGATCAAAGAAGCAAGCATCGGAAGGAACGTAAAAGACATCGGACGCAACGCTTTTTACTGGTGCAGCAGCCTCGATGACATATCAGTAGACGGGGGCAATACATATTACATATCCGAAGGCGGCGTACTGTTCAACTATGACAGAACAACCATTATCCAGTACGCGACCGGGAAACGGGATGCAAATTACACCGTCCCCGACGGCGTGACGGGAATCGAACACGACGCCTTCTCAAGATGCGAACACTTAGTCAAAATAACAGTCAGCAGCAGCGTAACATATATAGGACAGTTTGCCTTTGCCGGCTGTATATTACTCAGAGAAATAAATATCCCGGCCGGCGTAACCGTCATAGGCAGCAACGCATTTCTGTTCTGCACCTCACTCACTTCGGTAATCAACTCAAATCCGACGCCACAGATAATAGATGATGTATTTAAATTCATCAATACCGGCAATATCAGTCTTCAAGTCCCCTGTGAATCCGTAAAAACGTACAAACATGCTCCGGTATGGAAAAGCTTCGGAAGGATATTTCACATCGCCACTCCGGCAGCCGTCCCCCGTGCAGTTTCCCTTCTCAGCGCCTCATTCAATCCGGAAACCGCAATAAGAATTACTGTAATTAAGAAAAAGAAGAAATGAAACACATACTGATATTGTTTGCTGTTTATATCTTCGGGACAGAAGTTTTAACTTCTCAGGTTCCGGCAGGAGAACTGAGGATCGAAGACGCGCTGATACTTGCCGAAGCGCAGTCTCTTGACGCGGTCGACGCCCGCAACAGATTTCTGGCTGCTTACTGGCAGTATAGAAATTACCGCGCAGACCTGCTGCCGAATGTAGCAGTAAACGGCAACATGCCATCTCTTAACCGTTCAATAAATGCGTATCTGAATAATGACGGGACTTACAGTTTTGTAAAAAACAGTCTGCTGTCGGAAGACCTCACCCTGTCGCTCGACCAGAACATACCGTTCACGGACGGCGTACTGTCGTTCCAGTCCGCAATCGCACGGCTTGATCAGACCGGCGACAGTCATTCGACCCAGTATATGAGCGTCCCGTATTCTTTCTCCCTCTATCAGCCACTTTTCAGTCCTCGAAAAATGATGTGGGCAATGAGAATAGAACCTGAAAAACTTCGGGAAGCGAAACAGATGTATCAGTCAAGCATCGAGACAGTATACATGAAAACCGTAACCTTCTATTTTGACGTTCTGCTTGCGCAGGTCAATGTCGATATTGCCCGCATCAATCTTGAAAATGCCGTTAAACTGCATGACATTGCCAGGGGCAAGAAAGAGATAGGAGTTATTTCCGACAACGATCTTTTGCAGCTGGAACTTGGAAAGATCAATGCCGAGGCAACCGTTATTTCAGCCGGACAGGCAGTCAGAAATAAAATGCAGACTTTGCGAAACTACCTGCATCTGAGCGACAGCGAGATATTAATTCCTGTCATTCCGGAAACATATTTCCAGTCAGACATTTCCCACGAACAGGTCAGAGAGCTTGCCGGTCGTAACAATCCTCTGAATCATACCATCCGCCGTCAGCTGATGGAAGCTCGCGAAGCAATTGATGCAGCGAAGGCAAGTCGCGGCTTCAGAGCCGACCTCAATGTTTCGATCGGCAGAACGGGTAGCAGTCTTGACCTTCCGGATTCATACCGAAACCTTCAAAGCCGGGAAGTAGTCAGCCTCGGAATACGCATTCCAATCCTTGACTGGGGAAAGGGCAAAGGAAAGATTAAACTTGCAGAATCTCAGAGTAACGTCATAAAGAATCAGGCAGAGCAGAGCCTTATGGATTTCGATCAAAACATAGTTACGTCTGTTGAGCAGTATAACGATCAGTACCGTTTATTGCATCTCGCCCGGAGCGCCGACTCAATTTCACGGTTGCGATATGAAACAGCATTTCAAACCTTTCTTGCAGGAACAGTAAACATACTTGACATCAATGCAGCTCAGGCGGAGCGGGATAATGCCCGCCGAAAATATATCAACGAGATGTATCTTGCCTGGCTGACATACTATAACATCAGGCAGATAACACTGTTTGACTTTCAAACCGGCAAAAATATTAAACACGAGGAAGTAATAAACTTAAAAAAGAAATAAATCATGGATATAAAAATATCACCGGAGATTATTAAACAGCGCAGACGCAAGTCAGTCATTCAGATTGCCGTTATCGCGGTTGCTGCCATCGCCGCATCTGTCTTTCTTGTCAGAACTCTCAGCACCGGCATTTCAGGAGACGATATATATACATCGGTTGTAGACCGCGGCGCGATAGAGATCTCTATCTCTGCCGTTGGGAAAGTCGTGCCGCTGTCGGAAGAAATCATCGTTTCGCCCGTTTCAACAAAGATATTGGAAGTATATAAAAAATCAGGCGACCAAATCTCGGAAGGCGAAGTCATTCTCCGTCTCGACCTTGAAGCAGTCAGTGCCGACGCCGACAAGACCAGAGATGAACTGCTGATGAAACAGTATAAACTCGAACAGCAGAAACAGTCAGCACAAACAACTCTGTCTGACCTGCAAATGCAGATCGACATCAACGAAATGCAGTTGAAACGAATGGAAGTCCTCCTTCGCAACGAGAAATATCTTGACAGCATCGGCGCAAGTACTCAGGACAAAATCCGGCAGTCGGAACTTGACTATGAAGTAGCGCAGCTGAACCTGAAACAGTTGAAATTGAAGTTCAGTAATCAGAAGCAAAGCAGCGAATCAGACACTAAGGTTATGGAACTTGATTACCGTATTGCGATGAAAAATGCAAAGCTGACTGGCAAAACTCTTTCAGAAGCGCAGGTACGTTCTCCCCGCGCGGCGACTCTCACTTTTGTAAACGATCAGACAGGATCGCAGGTTCCGGCAGGATCGCAGCTTGCAATTATTTCGGATTTGAATCACTTCAAGGTCGATGCCGAAATATCGGACAGTTATGGCAACAAGATTCAGTCCGGCTATAAAGTTACTGTAAAGACAGGCGAAACAGAACTGTCAGGAACAGTCGGCAACATTGTCCCTTCTGTAAAAAACGGGCTTATCAACTTCACCGTACTGCTCGACAGTAACGACTCCCCGCTGTTGCGTTCCGGATTGAAAGTAGATGTTTACGTCATCAACTCCATTGAAGACAGCGCGCTGCGTATCGCTAACCGCTCTTACTATACCGGCGCAGGCGAATACGATATGTGGATTATCGAAGGCGGCACGGCAAAGAAGCGAAAAGTTACGCTTGGCGAAAGCAGTTACAATTATGTTCAGGCGGTTGACGGTTTGAAGGAAGGCGAAACCGTGATTACTTCGGATATGATCCGCTATAATGATAAGACGACTTTGAAAATCAAATAGCCGTCCGGTGTATTGATCGCAAATCTATAAATGTTTAATATAAGCGCGTCTGGTCTTGATGTGTTCTCTTTCAAAAGAGTCCCACTGGGACTGCATTTTGATATTGATTTCAAGTTCCGGGTTCGATTCCGCATATTTGTAGCCAATCTTGTTGAATATCGGAATCAGATCATAAAACATTAATGCGTTAACTCCCTTATTCTGATAATCCGGATGTACGCCGATGATATATAAATCGACAACTTCCTTTTTGCCGCCGTAAAGCGCCCGCAACAGATGAAACCAGCCGAAAGGCAGCAGTCGTCCTTTTGCTTTTTGCAGCGCCTTCGACAAGCTCGGCAGCGTTATTCCTATTCCGATGACAGAATCGTCCTCGTTGCGCACTATCAGCGTGATCTGCTCAAGTCGCAGCATCGGAATATACATTTTTATATAGTAGTCAATCTGTTTATCCGAAAGGGCGGAATATCCATAAATCGTCCTGTACGATTCGTTCCAAAGTCCAAAGATACGTCTTGCGTATGGCCATATTTCGTATGTCCGCTTGAATTTTTTTATCTTCAAGTCATATTTTTGCAGTACAATCTGTGCTATGCGTGCGTATCTTTCAGGTATTTCTTTTGGTATAGTAATCAGGAATTCGTTCCAGTCCTGGTCTTTCACATATCCCAATCGTTCGATGTGTTTCATGTAGTATGGATAACTGTATGCGGTAGCCATTGTTCCGAGCCTGTCGAATCCGAAGACGAGCAATCCTTCGTGGTCAAGGTCTGTAAATCCGAGCGGTCCCTGTATTCCGTTCATTCCTTTTTCTACAGCCCATCGTTCTACGGCGTTGAAAAGGGCGTCGGCAACTTCAGCATCGTCAATAAAATCTACGAAACTGAAGCGGGCATATTTTTGATTCCATGTTTCATTAGCGCGGTGATTGATGATTCCTGCGATGCGTCCTTCAATTTTACCGTCCCTGTATGCCAGAAAATATATGGCTTCGCAAAATTCAAATGCAGGATTTTTCTTTCTGTTAAGCGTCAGAAGTTCGTCCATTACAAGTCCGGGAACATGAAAGGGATTCCCTTTGTAAAGATGAATATTGAACTCGACAAATTTCTTGAGTGTAGCATCATCCTGCACTTCTATTATATTTACGGCCATATTACTGTTATTATTTTTTATTGATTTATTGATTTGCAAAGGTAATATTTCTTCTCATTTAACGGATTTACAGATACCCAAGGCTTCTTAGAAAATATACTGTCAGAAAAATTGTCAGGCATGAAGCGGCTGTTGTCAGAACGACGATTTGCGCCGAGAGTTCTCCATCGTTTCCCATATTGTCTGCCATGATATAGCTTACTACCGCTGTCGGCGTAGCAAACAGGCTGACGAGTACTGCCAGCTCTGGTCCGCGGAAGCCTGCGTGAATACAGACGCCAAGCATCGTTGAAGGGATGATTACAAGTCGGGCGAGAGTGGCGGTAACTGCTTTTCCGTAATGGTGTTTCAGGTGGCTGAAATGAAATTCGCCACCCATTACAAACAGCGCGAGTGGGGTTGCGATGCAGGCAAGCTGATTGACCGGCTGTTCGATGAAACTGACAAATTTTATGTGTGCCGCGCCAAATATCAGTCCAAGGCATGAACCGATAATGAGAGGGTTGGTAACAATATCTTTCAGAAGTTTGCCCGGATTTATCTTTTCGTTGTTGTGTTCAGAGTGAAATGTCAGGACAATGACTGCGGCGACATTATAGAGTGGAATGATTATAGCCATCAGCATTGCGATGTCGGTAACTGCTTCGTCGGGATACATTGCTTTTGCAAGAGGAAAGCCGTAGATCAGGAAGTTACTTCTGTATATTCCCTGAATCATGCTGCCCTGCTGTCCTTTTTTCTTTACAGTAAGTCGTATTATTATCGTTGTCAGAATAATCACGGCAATCACACCCGAAACGGCGTATATGATTAGTACGGTATTTGAAAAGTCGCCTTTATAGGTTGTCCTGATGTCTTGAAAGAGCATCAGTGGAAGTAGAAACTGAAATACGAATCTGTTCATCTGCGATAGAAATTCGCTTGAAACGAAACTGATTTTCCGTGCAAGATAACCTGCCGCCATCAGAATAAACAGCGGGGCTACTACATTGACCGAAAACAGTAAATTTTCCATTCGGGTACAAAAATACAGCTTTTCTTTGAATCTGTCAAAAAAAAAACAGTGGCAGTTTTATCTTGCCACTGTTTCTGCATTTGATGCAGTTTTAAGTAAAACGTTGAAGTCGTCCGCTATGGCCTCTGATCGTTTAATCAAATGCACCCATTCTTAATAGATTAACTTCTTTTTCCGAAAGGAATCGCCACTGTCCGCGTTTCAGGTTTTTCTTCGTCAAACCTGCAAAATATACGCGGTCAAGTTTCACCACGTGGTATCCGAGCAATTCAAACATCCGGCGTACGATACGATTGCGTCCCGAATGGATTTCAATGCCTACCTGGTCTTTGTCTTCATCGTTAACATAACTTATTGCGTCTGCGTGAATTTCACCGTCTTCAAGTTCGATACCGGCGGCGATTTTCTGCATATCTTCTACCGTAACGGGTTTATCAAGCCAGACGTGATAGATCTTCTTTTTCAAAAATTTAGGATGCGTCAGTCTAGATGACAAATCTCCGTCGTTAGTAAGCAGTAGCACACCTGTCGTGTTTCTGTCAAGTCGTCCGACAGGGAAAATGCGTTCCTGGCAGGCTGTTTTTACCATATCCATCACAGTAAGGCGTTCCTGCGGATCATCGGAAGTAGTTACACAGTTGCGCGGTTTATTGAGCAATACATAAATTTTATGTTCAAGTCTGACAGGTTCATTGTGGAAATACACCTCGTCAGTGCGTTTCACTTTCGAACCAAGTTCTGCCACTACTACTCCGTTTATTTTCACTACGCCTGCCTTGATGTATTCGTCGGCTTCACGACGCGAACATAATCCTGCATTGGCAAGAAATTTGTTAATACGTATCTCTTCATTAGGGTTGAAGCTTTCTTCTCGGTATTTCGATGTTTTTGAATGGGATGCAGTCTGCTGTGTTCTGTCGAATTTTTTAAATCCGCCCTGTTGTCTCGAGCTTGTTCCATGCTGACGTTGCTGATAGCCGCCGCCCTGATTGAAACGGTTGTTGCCTGTTTGCGGATGGTTGCCGTAGTTTTTTCTGTTTTGTGCAGGCGCTTCTCCTACACGCGGACGTCTTTTTTTAGCAAAATCCTCGCTGTCGTTGCCTTCCTGACGGTTGCCATGCGGACGTTCATACAAGTTTTGGCTGTCGTATTGACTGTGACGTTGTGATGAATATCCACCTTGACGTTCATTGTTGTCCTGACGATTTCCGTATCCGCCTGTTTGCGGGCGATTGAAAATTGTCTTTGGGCGTTCGTAACTGCCTTCCTGATGTCCATAGGAACTTTCGGAATTGCGGTTATTCCCATAGTTGCCTCGGTTGTTCGGTTGATAAGGTCTGCGAGTTTTTTGACCGTTACCATTTTCACCCTCCTCGCTGTAGTTTTTTCGGGGTGCCCATTCTTCCTTTTCTGTAATCATTGTTTTGTGATTTTGAATAGTGTTTAAATAATATTGTAACCTCACGGTTTGATAAATTGTTTACTTTTCCTTTGATTTTTTCTATAATTATAAATTCTTAATTGAACTCTATCCCTGTATAACTTTGGGGACTGATTGTTTTCAATTCGTTTTTAACGTCATCGCTGACATTTAGCGTTTCGATAAAGTTGCATATAGAACTTTCTGTAATGCATTTATTATTTCGTGTTAATGCTTTTAATGCTTCGTATGGTTCGGGGTAACCTTCGCGCCGCAAAACAGTTTGTATGCCTTCCGCTACTACAGCCCATTGACGATTCAAGTCTCGCTCAATAGCATCTTGATTTAGCAACAGTTTACCAAGTCCTTTCTGAATGTTTTGGAATGAAATCAGCGTGTGAGCGAAAGGAACACCAACATTGCGCAAGACAGTAGAGTCCGTCAAGTCGCGTTGTAAACGGGATACAGGCAGTTTATACGACAGATGTTCGAGCATGGCGTTAGCAACGCCGAGATTGCCTTCTGCATTCTCAAAATCTATTGGATTCACTTTGTGGGGCATAGCTGAGGAACCGACTTCGCCTGCTTTTATTTTTTGCTTAAAATATTCCATCGAAATATAGAGCCACATATCGCGGCACAAGTCGATTAGAATCGTATTGATGCGTTTCATTGCATCGAAGAGTGCAGCAAGCGCATCATAATTAGATATTTGAGTGGTATATTGCTCTCGTTGTAAGCCAAGTTTTTCGCAGACAAAACGATTGGCAAACTCAATCCAATCAATTTCTGGATAAGCGAAATGATGAGCGTTGAAATTACCTGTAGCGCCACCGAATTTTGCTGTTAAAGGAATATTTTTAAGTACATTAATTTGCTTTTCAAGGCGATATGCGAATACTTTTATTTCCTTGCCAAGTCGTGTGGGCGAAGCGGGCTGCCCGTGAGTTTTGGCAAGCATAGGTATGTTGCGCCATTCCGAGGCGCAATTTTCGAGTGTTTCGAGCAAGCGTTCAACTTGCGGGAAATACTCGTCTTTGAGCGCTTCTTTTATTGAGAGTGGAACAGAAGTATTGTTCACGTCTTGTGAAGTTAAACCGAAATGTATAAACTCTTTATACTGTTCAAGTCCTTTTTCTGCAAATATTGCTTTTAGGTAATATTCCACCGCCTTAACGTCGTGGTTTGTAGTACGTTCTATTTTTTTGATTTTTTCTGCATCAGTATAAGAAAAAGTTTGATATACTTCACGCAACGATTCAAAAATTTCAGTACAGTTTACTGGTGAAAGTTGCGGCAAAGAAAGTTGGCAGAGAGATATAAAATACTCCGTTTCAACCCGCAGGCGATACTTCATTAGCGCATATTCTGAAAAATAGTCAGAAAGTTTTGCGGTTTTTTCTTGATACCTGCCATCAACGGGGGAGACTGCTGTCAATGCGTTTAAAATCATAAAAATTACAGAATCTTATTTTTCCCTGAATTTCGTTGCAAAGGTATGAATAATTGTGGAATTAAAAAAATTTTGTACGTTTGTCTCTATCGTTTTGCCATCTGAAAATAAAATCGTACTTTTGTATAAAAAAAGCCTCTTCAGCTTGTAGATATGCATAAATGGAGTTTTAATAATTTGAAAATAGAACAAATCCGCAGGGATTTTCCTATCCTAAATCAAGAAGTTTACGGCAAGTCGCTTGTGTATTTCGATAATGCGGCAACAACTCAGAAGCCGTCGCCTGTAATCCGAAAAATTGAAGAAGTCTATTCGACAATAAATGCAAATATCCATCGCGGAGTACACCGTTTGAGCCAACTTGCGACGCAATCGCACGAAAACGCCCGCCGCATAGTGCAACGTTATATCAATGCGGCAAGTCCGTCTGAAATTGTTTTTACGCGCGGAACAACCGAGGCTATTAATCTTGTGGCAAGCAGTTTTTGCCGCTCACGCTGTCATGCGGGCGACGAAATAATTATTACTGCTATGGAACATCATGCAAATATTGTGCCTTGGCAGATTCAGCGCGATATCTACGGAATTGGAATTAAAGTTATCCCAATTACTGAAACAGGCGAAATTTGTTTGACAGACGTTGAAGAATTAATTTCTTCAAAAACAAAACTTATTTCGGTTGCGCAAGTATCCAATGTTTTGGGGACTGTCAATCATATAGAAGATATTATCAAACTTGCGCATAATTATAATGTTCCTGTCCTTATAGACGCAGCACAATCAGTTCAGCACAAAGTAATTGACGTGCAGACGCTTGACTGTGATTTTTTAGTTTTTTCTTCACATAAAATGTATGGTCCGACAGGTATTGGCGTTTTGTACGGCAAAGAAACTATGTTAGACAGTTTGCCGCCATATCAGGGTGGCGGCGAAATGATTGCACACGTCAGTTTCGATAGGACAACTTTTAATGAACTGCCATTCAAATTTGAGGCAGGAACGCCTGATTATGTGGGTTCAACTGCACTTGGCGAGGCTATTCGGTACATCGAAAATATCGGGTTGGAAAATATTCAAAAATATGAAGAACACCTATTGCAATATGCTACCGAAAAAATTTTGCAAATTGACGGAATGAATATAATAGGTAGGGCACAACACAAAAGTTCTGTAATCTCGTTTCTCGTTGGCAGTATTCATCCATACGATATGGGAATGTTGCTCGACAGGCTCGGTTTTGCTCTGCGGACGGGGCATCACTGTGCACAACCGCTGATGGAAGCACTCGGCATCGAAGGAACATTACGTGTGTCTTTCGCATTTTATAATACGGAAGACGAAATAGACAGACTTGTCGAGGCTATAATTAAGGTTGCAAAAATATTAACATAAAATTAAAATCATTGCAATGATTTTTTGAAAAATTTATTTTTTAAAAAATACCACTAATATATCTGCTCAATAAACAATGAAAAAACTTATTTTATTTGCCATTTTGCTGTTTTCAATAAACAGTGTTGTCGCCCAAACTTATAACGATAATTTTACGCCTGCTCGATTACGGATAAATCTTGTTTTTGCTGGAAATGCTGCCGAACAGTTGGTTTATCTCGAAAGTATGAATTTCGAGCCTGAATGGGGTGGCTCACAGTCGCATCTGATTGACAATTTTGATTACGGTGAATATTACTGCAAACTATTTTCCAAAGACAGCACTTTGCTGTTTTCTCATGGCTTTTGTACGCTCTTTTACGAATGGCGCTTTACAGACGAGGCTAAACAAACTGCTCGCGCTTTCAATGTTTCACTCATTACGCCATTCCCAAAATCGAAAGTAAGATTAGAAGTATATGATAGAAATAAGCAGACTGGCGGTTGGAATATATTGTTTAAAACCGAGATCAATCCCGACGACAAGCAGATACAGCGCGACAGACCGAATAATTATACAGTAAACCGTCTGCTGTACAATGGTAAATCGTCTGAAAAAGTAGATGTGGTTTTTATTGCCGAAGGTTATACAAAAGATGAAATGCAAAAATTTCGTCAAGATGCAGAAAGAATGGCTGATGCGCTTTTTTCCGAAGAGCCGTTTACTTCGCGAAAAAAGGATTTTAATATTTGGGCACTTGAATCTGTTTCTCAACATTCAGGCACTGACATTCCCGATAAGAACATTTGGCGAAATACTGTTGCAAATTCAACTTTCTATACTTTCAACATTGACCGTTATTTGACTGTTCCCGACCATTCAAAAATCAGCGAAATCGCGTGGCAAGTGCCTTACGATATTCTTTATGTGATTGTCAATACAGATAAATATGGAGGAGCAGGAATTTACAATGGATATACTGTTGGCTCGTCGGACAATAACTCTGCTGCTGCGGTTATAGTCCACGAATTTGGACACAGCTTTGCCGGACTTGGCGATGAATATGCTTATGATGAACCCGATGCATTTTCCGATTTTTACGGCAAAGAGGCTGAACCTTGGGAACCGAATATAACTTCTCTTGTTGATTTCGAGCGAAAATGGAAAAATATGATTGATAAGAATACCCCTGTTCCTACTCCGGCTACAAACGAATATCGTAATACCACAGGACTTTTTGAAGGTGCTGGCTATTCGCCAAAGGGAATGTATCGTCCTGCTTTGGGCTGCATTATGCGTGGATTGCATGACCATTTTTGCCCTGTTTGTCAAAGGGCTGTAAACAGAATGATTGATTATTATACTGTTGATGCGAAATGATTTGAATATAAAATTTGATTTTATATTGCCGTTCCAAACAATGTTGCGGCGGTTGCCCTTTCGATTTTGACTTTTACCAAATCACCTGTGCGATACCCTTGCTTGTCGAAAATCACTACTTTATTTTGTGAATTTCGCCCGAAAAGTTGCTCGCGTGAACGTTTTGAGAAACCTTCGACAAGTATCTCTGTCGTTTTTCCTATGTCTTTTTGGTTGCTTTCTGCCGACAATTCGAGTTGCAGAGCGATAATTTCTTCAAGCCGTCTGACTTTAACATCTTCAGGCACATCGTCCGGCAGGTTTTTTGCTGCGAAAGTGCCGGGGCGCTCAGAATATTTGAACATAAACGCCGAATCGAAACCAGCCTCTCGCATCAATGAGAGCGTCTGTTGATAATCATCTTCCGTTTCAGAAGGAAAACCACAAAAAATATCAGTTGAAATGGCCGCATCAGGAAGGATACGTCGAATGGCGGCGATTCGTTCAAGATACCATTCACGAGTATATCTGCGATTCATCGCTTTCAGAATTTTTGAACTGCCCGACTGTGCAGGCAAATGAATCTGACGGCAAAGATTTGGATAGTTTGCAATCACTTCCAATGTCTTGTCGCTCATATCTTTCGGATGCGAAGTAGTAAATCTGATGCGCATTTTGGGTGCTTCCAACGCAGACATTTCGAGCAAACGCGGGAAATCGACAGTTTCGCAACTTTCTATATGTAAATAGGAATTAACATTTTGTCCGAGCAGCGTTACTTCCCTGAAACCCTTTTCCTTCAATGTATGAATCTCGCACAGAATACTTTGCGGCTCTCGGCTTCGTTCTCGTCCTCGTGTGTAGGGCACAATACAATAAGTACAGAAATTATTGCAACCGCGCATAATAGAAACAAATCCCGATATTTTGGCTCCCGATATTTTAAGAGGTATAACATCCTTATAAGTTTCCGTAGTGGAAAGCGTTACGTTGATTGCTTTCTCACCATTTGCCGCCATTGCCATCAAGTGCGGCAAGTCAAGGTAAGAATCAGGTCCGGCGACCAAATCGGCAAGTCGTGATTCGATAAGTTCATTCTTCACTCGTTCAGCCATACACCCTAATACACCAACAATCAATCGCCGATTCTTCTTTTTCAGAGATTGAAAATATTGCAGCCTTGACAGAGATCGCTGTTCTGCATTATCTCTTACAGAACAGGTATTTAACAGAACAGCGTCTGCTTCTTCTATATTATCCGTATTTTCGTAACCACACATTTGCAAAATTGATGCAACAATTTCACTGTCGGCAACATTCATTTGGCAACCGTAAGTTTCGATATACAGTTTTCTTGTTTCAGAATAAGATTTATCCATAATTTTTACCCAAACAATCCATTGGTATTAATAATATTTAAAAATATTTTCATAGTTAAGGTTTTGGTTAAATGGGTTATGAGTGACTGCGAAGTCGTTCATATATTTTTTAAAACCTATTGAACAATTGTTTTTTTCAAATTTTATTTGTACTTTTGAAGCGCAAAAATAAGCAAAATTTATGGAAAACCTGAAAGAATATCTACCTTTACTCGTAATTTTGGTATTAAGTCTTGTTTCACAGGCCTTCAAACCGAAGAAAAAGAAACCAGAAACAACACCTGCACCCAAAGTTGAGAACAACGAACCTGACGTGTGGTTTGAACCTGTGTCTGTGCCGAAACCTGCATCGCAAGTAGTTATACCGCCAAAACCCAAAATTTCTCAAACAAAAACAATTAAGCCGTCTTCGCTTTCTATACTTGTTCAAGACAGTATTTTGGAAGAAGAAACAGTCATTGATGATCCATTTTTGAATGTCGCTGATTCTGAAGAAATCAGAAAAGCAATTGTCTATTCAGAAATATTACACAGAAAATATTGATTTCTATAAGACATAGAGAATATTCGGAAAAATTCATTACCTTTGAGGCATTATGAGAATAAAAACTATAAGCAAAACAGCACTCGCAGATGTGCATACGCCTGTCAGTATCTATTTGAAAGTAAGGGATATATATCCGCAGTCGGTATTATTAGAAAGTTCCGATTATCACGGAAACGAAAACTCGGTTTCTTTCGTCGGACTTTGCCCACTCGCTCGGTTTGAAATCAAAGACGGTATCGTAAAAACAGAATTCTACACAGAAGACAGGGGCGCATGCAACGCCCCCACGACAACAAATATTACAGCAGACGCAACAGTTGCTATACAGTTAAATGATTTCATCAAATCGTTTGAAATTACGGAAAACGCCAATACAACAGGCTTTAACGGATTTTTTGGCTATACTTCCTACGATGCTGTGCGCTATTTCGAGGACATCAACCCCGAAAAAACGCCGTCAGCAGTGAGCAACATACCAGAACTGGTCTATATTTTTTACCGCTATATAATAGTCATCAATCATTTCAAAAACGAGATGACTATCGTCGAAAACCTGCCAGAAGGCGAGGAAAGCAATGCAAATGAAGTGCTTACGCTGCTCAACAACCGCAACTACGCTTCATATAATTTCTCAGTAAAAGGTAAGGAAACATCGACAATCACCGACGAAGACTATAAAGCAATGGTAACCAAAGGGATACAGCATTGCAAGCGGGGCGATGTGTTTCAAATCGTACTCTCGCGCTGTTTTGCGCACGAGTTTTCGGGCGATGACTTTAAAGTCTATCGCGCCCTGCGCTCAATCAATCCTTCGCCTTATCTGTTTTATTTCGATTTCGGCTCATTCCGCATCTTCGGTTCAAGTCCTGAGACGCACTGCCGTATTGCAAAAGGACGCGCCTATATTGACCCGATTGCAGGCACTTTCCGCCGTACAAGCTACGACGAAAAGGACAAGGAACTTGCGCAGTTGCTGCTGCAAGATCCGAAAGAAAATGCAGAACACGTGATGCTTGTTGATTTAGCTCGCAACGACCTGAGCCGCAACGCCGAAAATGTGCACGTCGATTTTTATAAGGAAATACAATATTATTCACATGTAATCCATTTGGTATCAAGAATTTCCGGTGATGTCAAACCCGAGAGCAACACCATCAAGGTTTATGCCGACACCTTCCCTGCCGGTACGCTTTCGGGGGCGCCGAAAGTTCGAGCTATGGAACTCATCCGCGATATTGAACCTCACAACCGCGGCGCTTATGGAGGTTGCATAGGCTATATCGGGTTGAACGGCGACCTCAATCAGGCAATTACTATCCGCTCATTTATCAGCCGCAACAACGTACTGTATTATCAGGCTGGCGCAGGCATCGTATCGCGTTCAAACGAAAAATCGGAGTTGCAGGAAGTCAATAACAAACTCGGCGCACTGAAAAAAGCGCTCGACACGGCAGAAAAAATCGTAAATTAATAGCAAAAAACAGCTGTCTTTCGCTAAAAATTTCGTAATTTTATTTTTTTCAAAAATATTTTGCAGAATAAAAAAAAATTTATGTATCTTTGCACCCATATCCATAAAATCTATCAAACATGTCCGTTTTATCCGCACATATAGCCATCCAAACCGCTCTTGCTCACAAGGGTGCTTTGTCGTATGCGCAGACCGGTAGAAAGAACACGAATTTTACCCCCCTATTTTATAAATATCTAAGTATCAATATATTAACATCTTTCCCGGCACAAAACTTTTGCCGCGAAAAGATTGCTCTGCATTTCTGTTTAGACAGCGATAAATTTCCGTCTAAACAGAATTTTTTTTGCGTCCTTACGGAAAAATATTTTCGTATAGACGGAAATTTACGCGCGTCCTTACGGAAAAAAGCGCTCCGCCTGACGCCGGTTTTTTGCCGCCTGCGAAAAAAAACGGACGTCGGCCTTATCCGCACAAAAATATTGTTTCACCCATTAAATAGATAATCGTATGAAATTCAAACTCATCGAAAAGGGCAACCCGACTCAGCCCACTGCGCCGAAAAAATGGTATCCGAG
>JAIRYM010000029.1 GCA_031267615.1 Dysgonamonadaceae bacterium | reverse complement strand
CAGTACCCTCTATATTGTTTTCCCTGTACAATTCGACAATTTGGAATGCGGATGTTTTGACAAACACTTACCGGAAAACTGTCAATACAGTAAGTCTGATTTATATTCAGTTCCTTGACAGCTTCCCCCAAATAAAAGAAAAGTTCAGCCAAAAGATCACCGATTTTATGCATCCTGCGATTGAAACGACTTTTTCCCAATATACCGGGCATCAAGCCTGTGGAATGAACAAAACAAAGCGCTTTTTCAATATTGCCGCCGAAATACCCTGCGGCTATCAATACTACCGTCATTATTTCCGAATCGCTTGTTTTCCTGTTTTTTTGCTCTTTATAGTCCATAGATTTGAGAATATCATCAAAAAATACGTATATTGCAACGGTTTTTGTTATCATGGTCAATCTATTTGTTTGTACGTGAATATACTTTCTTAACGGATTGACCTTTATTTTAGTATTTAAAAATTATATAAATAGCAACTTAAATTAATTAATAAAGCAAATTGTTTTCGGAAAA
Source organism: Dysgonamonadaceae bacterium (assembly GCA_031267615.1). GTDB lineage: Bacteria > Bacteroidota > Bacteroidia > Bacteroidales > Azobacteroidaceae > Azobacteroides. The sequence goes on along the minus strand of JAIRYM010000029.1, from coordinate 11,355 downwards.
GTTGCTATATTTGCCTCTAGTTTTATTTACATAATAATCCAGACAAATGAAAAAATATTTCTTTCGTTTCAGAAAAATAATAATGCTATTATTAATGGCGTTCTGTTTACTGCTATCTTATTCGTTCGACGAACTTAATGATACCGATGTCCGAGCTCTGTCGCTTGGTCAGGTAAAGGCGATGGGCGGATTCTTTTCAAATCCTTCCGCTCTATCTCTTTCGGATAAAATCGAAGTTGGCGGATCTTATTACAACCGTTTTAATATGAAGGAACTGAGTACTTATGCCTGCTACATAACCATTCCAAATCGGTTTCTTGATGCAGGATTTCAACTGTCGCACTTCGGTTTTGAGGACTATTATTCAATTCTTGCCCAGTCGGTACTGGCTAAGAAAATATCATCAGGGCTTACCATTGGCACAAGCCTGAATTACATAAATGTAAACTCTTTTCTGGAAACAGAGATTCGCAGCATTTTTTCTGCCGATATTGGATTTTCAGGTAGTATAGGGGATAATATTGAATATGGTTTTCTCGTCGAAAACCTTTTGCGCACAGACTATGCAGCACAGACTGTGTGTCTTGCCGGCGTTGCTTTCCCGTTGCTTGAAAACTTTAGCCTGTTACTTGAAGGCGGCTGCGATTTTCGTGGAAATTATCGTTTTAGTACCGGGATTGAATATATAATTGAAGAGCAGTTTATCATCCGAGGCGGTTATAACAGCAATAATGACATGCCGACGTTTGGATTTGCATATGACTGCGAACGATGGAGAATCGAGATCGCCTCCATGTTTCACCCTGTGCTCGGAATATTAAGTGCTATTGGAATCTGCACATATTTCTGAATCTTTTATTTTTTCAATTGAAATATGGTTTTTTATACTAAATGTTGAGTTTTTTAGTTTGAAATTATTATCTTTGTGCGATTTTTAATAACAAACTGATGAAAAAAATCTTTATTACAATATTACATTTTATCTTTATGTTTCTGCACCTCAATTTTGGCGCAAGAAACAGCAACAGATACGGCTACGGTCGATACCTTCATGTTCTCGCCGGTAAAAGTCTTGCCGATTACCTCGATAAAAAATCAGTCGAGTAGCGGTACTTGCTGGTGCTTTTCAGGTATTGGAATGATAGAGTCGGAGTTAATTCGCACGGGAAAAGGTGAATACGATCTTTCCGAAATGTTTGTCGTATACAAAAACTATGCAATTTTCCTCCACAAAACAAAATGTACAACATTTTCTTGAAATTTCCGCCCGCTACGTCGGCATCACAACATTGTTCACTCCCGATATAAATTTTGTATAGGTATCATATCCGTAACCCTGACCCTGATCGTGGTAACTCACTAGGATGTCTTTCCCGTGGACTATCGCATCTAACAGTCTTTCGCACAGAGCAACACTGACGGTACCGGCTCCTTGCAGCAAAACGGCTAATTCGTACTGACTAAGAAAAACAGAGTTATCAGCCCCCTGACTTACTTCGATCCACTCTCCGGTATTCCTTCCATACGTTTTACCGTCGCCCGGCGCTTCAAAAACTATACCGTTACTGTATTTAAATCGAGTGCAAAGATAATAAATTTCTTTGGAATGCATAAATTTATTTCAAAGTATTTTTATACAAAAGATGAATTTTTAATTTACAAGGGTAAATGAGAAAAATGGAATTTTTTAGATAAAAATAGGAATTTTATCTAATCAAATGCATAATGTCCAAATACATTAATTGGGTTTGTCATAACTATTAAAAGGTTAAATACAACGCTGTAAATGTACATCATTTTTTGAAAATTTAGAATTTATTTTATCTTCCCAATCACCTCCACTGCTTTCTCTACAGTATCTATCCCGCTGACAGTCAGCATACGGTGGTTGTTATGTTCGCGCAGTTGGGTGTAGCGGTAGTTGTTTTTGACGAAAGAGATGAGGCGGTCAAAGGCTTCACTTCTGTAGTAGGGCGAATCGATGTTAGAAACGAGGTAAACGGTCATTTTACCTGCTTTAAGCGAGATTTTTTCGATGCCCAAACGTTTCGCCATACGGCGCAGGCTGACAATACGCAGCAATTCCTCGCCCTGCACGGGAATCTTGCCGAAACGGTCAGTCAGACGAGTGCGAAACTGATCGACTTCGCGCTCGCCGGTCATTGCATCAAGTTCACGGTAAAGCAGGATACGCTCCGAATCTTTAGGAATATACGAGGCGGGGAAATGAATTTCCATATCACATTCAATATTGGTTTCGGCGACGTAGTTTTCGCCTGTATCTGTTTTATTGTCATTGCGATACAGTTCGGCAAATTCTTCGTTTTTGAGTTCGAGAACGGCATCGGTAAGGATTTTTTGGTAGGTTTCGTAACCGAGGTCAGCGATAAATCCACTTTGCTCGGCACCAAGCATATTGCCTGCGCCGCGAATGTCCAAATCCTGCATTGCGATGTGGATTCCGCTGCCAAGTTCCGAGAAGTTTTCGATTGCCTGAAGGCGACGGCGAGCTTCTGACGAAAGCAGGTTGAGAGGAGGCGAAAGCAGATAGCAAAAGGCTTTGCGGTTGCTTCGCCCCACGCGCCCGCGAAGTTGATGCAGGTCGCTCAAACCGAAATTCTGGGCGTTGTTGATGATAATCGTATTGGCATTGGGGATGTCGATGCCGTTTTCGACTATGGCAGTGGCTAGCAGAACGTCATATTCGTAGTTAGCAAAATCTGTTATAATCTCTTCAAGGATAGTTGGTTCCATCTGTCCATGTCCGATAGCAATGCGTGCGTCCGGGATTTCGCGGCGCACGAGGTCTTCGATATCTTTGAGGTTCGATATGTAGTTGTTGATGATAAAAACCTGCCCGTTGCGGCTTATCTCGAAGTTGATTGCTTCGCGAATGATTTCAGAGTTAAAACGATGTACCTCTGTTTGAATTGGATAGCGGTTGGGCGGCGGTGTGGCGATGTTCGACAAATCGCGTGCTCCCATAAGGCTGAATTGCAGTGTACGGGGGATAGGCGTGGCGGTCAGCGTGAGTGTATCGACATTGACTTTCAACTGTTTCAGTTTTTCTTTCACGCTGACTCCGAATTTTTGTTCTTCGTCTATTATCAATAATCCTAAATCTTTGAAATGTACATCTTTGTTTATCAATCTGTGCGTTCCAACAAGAATATCAATTTTGCCGTCTTTCAGTCGTTGCAGGATTTCGCAGGTTTCCTTTGCCGTCCTTGCTCGCGAGAGATAATCGACAGTAACGGGGAGGTTTTGCAGCCGCTCGGTAAAGGTATTGAAATGTTGATATGCGAGCAATGTGGTCGGTACCAGCACAGCGGTTTGCTTGCCATCGACAGCAGCTTTGAATGCAGCGCGAATGGCGATTTCCGTTTTTCCGAAACCCACGTCGCCGCAGACAAGGCGGTCCATCGGGCGTGAGTTTTCCATATCCGCTTTTACATCGTTGGTTGCTTTCTGCTGGTCGGGCGTGTCTTCGTAGATAAACGAGGCTTCGAGTTCCTTTTGCATATATGTGTCGGGCGAAAAAGCGAAACCGCGCTCTTCGCGGCGTTTGGAGTAAAGCAGAATCAAGTCTTTGGCTATATCCTTGATTTTCTTTTTGGTACGTTCTTTCAGATTTTCCCACGCGCCGGAACCAAGTTTGTTGAGCGAGGGTGGTTCGCTGTCTTTACCCTTGTATTTTGAAATTTTGTGTAAAGCGTGGATACTGACGAATATAAAGTCGTCGTTTTTGTAAATTATTTTGATAACTTCCTGCATACGTGCGTTGATTTCGGCGCGGACAAGTCCTCCAAATTTACCGATTCCGTGGTCGAGATGCACAATGTAATCACCCACCTTAAACTGCTGTAATTCTTTGAGCGATAACGCAATTTTGCCTGAGCGGACGCGTTCCGATTTGAGATTATATTTATGAAAACGGTCGAAAAGTTGATGATCGGTAAAGAGGCAAATGCGCAAATCGTGGTCGATAAAACCCTTGTGAATCGCACTGATTACAGGCGTAAACGCTATGTTATCACCTCGGTCGTCGAAAATCGAGCGGATGCGGGCAATCTGTTTTTCATTGTTGCTCAATATAAAGATTTGGTAGCCGTCGGCGATTTTTTCTTTGAATGAGGTGGCTACGAGGTCGAAATTTTTGTGGTAGGAGAGTTGAAGTTCGGTATGGAATTTAATCTCTCTCCGCAAAGGAAAGAATAAGGGATTGCACGAGTTTGTTGTTTCCTCTTCGCCTGTTGAGAGGAGGACTGGGGGTGAGGTTATTATTTTCTGAAATTTTCCCATCCAGTCTCGAATCGTGTCCATCGGAGTTAGCATGGCTCGGATTTCGTCGATGGTTTGGAAAGTTTTTTCATTGGAGAGGGCTGGTTCTTCGTTCCAGACGGCTTCGGCGAGTTCGACCACGCGCTGCGGGTTGCGGCATACGATGACAGCGCTGTTGGGGAGGTAGGAAAAAACCGAAGTTTCGCGTTCGCCTGACTGTCCCGAAATGATTGCTATACAGGTTAGTTTCTCTTTGGAGAGTTGTGTTTCGACATCGAACGAGCGAAGGCTTTCTACATCGTCGCCAAAGAAGTCGATGCGGAATGGATATTCGTTGGAAAACGAGAATACATCAATGATTGAGCCGCGCACTGCATATTGCCCCGGTTCGTAAACATAGTCGGTGCGCTCAAAGCCGTAGGATTCAAGCACTTCTTCGACAAAAGCAGTGTCGATTTTTTCTCCGAGAGAGATTGTGAGAGTGTTGTTTTGCAGGGCTTCAGGGGAAACGACTTTCTCGGCGAGGGCTTCAGGGTAAGAGATGAGCATTGCAGAAGCAAGGCACGCCTTGCTTCTGCCTGACAATTCCTGCAATTTACTCAATGTTTCTGTTCGCAAAATCTCGTTTGCGGGGTCTTTTTGTCCAAAGCGGATTGCGCGGCGGAAGCCGGAAGGAAAGAACATGACACGTTCATCACCAAGAATTTGGCAGCAGTCGTGATAGAAGTATCCGGCTTCCTCTTCGTTATTGAGAATACAGAGAAAAACGGTAAGTAAAATCGGGTTGCTGTCTAACAGCGCAGACACAACAAGGCTTTCTGCCGAACCGTTCAATCCAGAAAGGTTCAGTAACTTACCTTCGTTCAAAGCCTGCACGGCAGCAGATATTTGCGGATGTGATTCAAACAGATTTAATAAAACGGAATCTTTCATTTGCAGGGGCAAAGGTACAAAAAATGGGGAAAATGGAAAGATGCAGGAGCAACGCCGTCGAACAGCGCCGAGACATTGATAATTCAACCGCTCTCAGTATCCAAACAATTCCTCTAACGAAGTTTCTTTAACTTCAGCGTATTTTTTAAAATAATCGAAATTTACTTTGTCTCGTTTGCCGACAAGCAATATTGAGTATTTGGCGTTTTTAACGTGTTCGTCAAAGTAACGTTGCAAATCGTCTAACGTCATTGTCTGAATTGATTCGAATACAGGCTTACGGATGTCATAATCAAGTCCTAAATCTTTAAGCGACATATAGTTCCAGAAAATATCTGCCTTCGTGATGCGTTCCGAGCGTATATTGTTGATCACGTATTCTTTGCATAGTGCAAACGATTTATCGGAACGTTTCATCTCGCCAAGCAGTTCTTCAAAAGCGTCAAGGGCTGTAGCCATTTTATCCGCCTGTGTGCCGACGTATGCTATCAGGTAGTTAGACTGCCCTGCACGTGAAGGTTGCTGAATATGCGCGTATGCCGAATAGGCAAGTCCGCGAGCCTCGCGAATTTCTTGAAACACGACTGCATTCATCTTTCCTCCGTAATATGAGTTGAACATATTTTGAGCAGGCAGCAGTGCGGGATTGAACACTTCATTTTTAGCGAGCAGTATAATTTCTGTCTGTACCATATCGTAATCGGCAAAATAAACTGTCGGTTTATCCATCGGAAGTTCGGGATATTCAATGCGAGGCGGCGTGTCGGCAAGCGTTTCAGGCGTTTTTATATCTTTCAGAATTTTTGCTATTTTTGCTTCACTGTCTGGTCCGTAATAGAAATAGCCGTGCTTATATCCTGAAAATTGTTTGATAATATCAATAAGTTCCTGTGGTTTTATTGCTTTTAATTCTTCTTCGGAGAGAATGTCTGTGAAAGACGATTTCGGTCCGTATTTAGCATAATTGAGTAACCCGCCACGCAGAATCTGCGATTTGTTGAGTTTGGCGTTTGCACGCTTTTTGAGAATGTCATCAACAAGATTTCGATATGCTTCCTCGTTTGGTTTAGCGTCGTTAATCATCTCGTTCATAAGAACAAATGAGCGTTGGAAAGTTTCGTCAAGTCCTGACAGATTGAGATAACTTCGTCCTTGTGTCGAATGTGCGTTGAAATCCATTGCAAGCAAATACATTTCTTTTCTCAACTCTTCCGGCGTCAGGCGGGAAGTGCCGAGGTAAGGCAAATAATTGAATGCGAGAGCGAGTCTTTTGTCTGTTTTGCTGCCGATTTCGACAAAACGACTAAGTGAGTAAATATTATTAGATTGATTTTTAGTATAGTAAAAATCTATGCCGTCTTTCAGCGTCTCTTTTTTAACAAGTGTTTTATAATCGAGGAAAACAGGTTCAACAGGTTTCGTTTCCATTGCTGATATTTCGGCTGCAAATGCCGATTCTGCATCGCGATTGATAGTTATTGGTGTGATAGTTGGTTTATCTACAACTACTTTGTTGCGATTTTCACCTGTTCGCTTATAAACCGTAACGTAATTATCAAGGAAAAACTCATTTGCGAAAGCAATAATTTCTGATTTAGTGATTTTTGAAATTTTTGAAATTTTTTCAACGCTTTCCTGCCAAGGTTCTTCATTGATAAAGGCGTCAAGAAAACGGTTGCAAGCACTTGATCGATTGTCTGTCGCCTGAATCAGCGCCAGTTTTTCATTGTTGATAATCGCTTCGAGCAGTCGCTCGTCGAAATCGCCCGCTTTGAGTTTATCTATTTCTTCCTGAACGATAACACCAATGTCTTCAAGTGTTTGTCCTTGTCGTGGCGAACCCATAAAAACAAACATGCCATAATCTTTCAGAATATTGGTGCCTGCAAAAAGGTTTAGTGCTTTCTGTTTCTGAATAACGTCCAAATCGATCAATCCAGCCTTACCATTATATAGAATTGAGCCAATAATGTCGAGATATAGAGCATCTTTTGAGCCTGCGCCTTCCGTGCGGTAAGCGACAGCAATCTGTTCTCTGTCGGGAGTAAAAACTTCAAAAGTCTGTGTTTTGGTAATTGGCTCTTCCTTTACTTTTTCGGTTTTCTTCAAATTGTCATTGGGTTTCATTTGTCCAAAATATTTATCAACAAGTTGGACAGTTGGTTCAAATTGCAGGTCACCGCTCAATATAACTGCCATATTGTTCGGCACATAATATTTTTTCTGAAAAGCCATAACGCTTTTCATTGAAGGGCTTTTCAGATGTTCCGGCAATCCGATGACATCAACGCGGTATGGGTGACTGGCGAACAGTCCTTCAAAAATGCGGTTCCATATCATCTGCGAACCCATGTCCTGATACATATTAAATTCTTCATAAACCGTTTCAAGTTCAGTATGGAAAAGGCGCAGTTGGATATTTGAAAAGCGATCGAGTTCAAGTTTCAAAAATTTTTCGATTTCATTGGCAGGAATGTCATTGACGTAAGCCGTTAAGTCGGATGAAGTAAAGGCATTAGTGCCTGATGCTCCGATAGCGCCTACGATTTTGTCATATTCGTTTGAAATAGCATAATGAGACGCTTCCTGCGATGTAGCGTCAATCCGTTGGTAAATTGCTTTTTTCTCTTCCGCAGTTGAGGCTGCTTTGTGGGCTTCAAAGAGATTTGTGATGCTGTCAAGCAATGGTTGTTCTTTTTCCCAGTCGGAAGTGCCGAAATGATTGGAACCTTTAAACATCATGTGTTCGAGGTAATGAGCCAGTCCCGTATTGTCGCGAGGATCGTCCTTGGCGCCGGCACGGACGGCAATAATTGTCTGAATACGAGGTTCGTCTGCATTTTTAGCGAGATACACTTTCAATCCGTTTTTGAGAGTATAGATTCGCGCGTTGAATGCGTCGTTAGTTACTTCTTCGTAGGAATAACCGTTGGTGTCGGTTTTTTGCGTGGTGCGATGTCCTTTTTCCTGACACGCAGCAAAAAGTATGACAGATGATAAAATAATAATAAGATGTTTCATAATATATTTAGTATTTTAAGATGTCAAAGATACAAATAAAAAAAGAAAAAATGTACCTTTGTAGTAAACATTAATTATTTAACGGTAATGAGAAAATATATTTTAATAGTTTTTATTCTTGTTTTTACTCATCTGTGTTATGCACAGTTTGAGCATCACGTGAAATGGAATTGCCATATCAGTGAATCGAATGAGATTGTTTTTCAGGCTACAATAGATAATGGCTGGCATCTTTACGATATGAATATGCCCGAAGGCGGACCGTTGCCGACAGTTTTTAAGTTTGAAACTGTCGAATATGCTCGTTTGGAAGATAAAGTTACAAGTAAGGCTAAAATTGCGAGCAAGTATGAAGATTTGTTTGATATGGAAGTTCGATGGTACGACGAAAATCCTGTCTTTACTCAGAAAATCTCTATTTTAGACAGAAAAAAGTTTAAGATAGAAGGCGTCATAGACTATATGATTTGCAACGACAAACAATGTATGCCCGACAGCGAAGAGTTCGGATTCTCTGCAAAAGATTTGCCTGCGGCAATAAAAGATGTCGATAAAGAGCCTGTAAATGAGGTAGTCGAGAAAGTTGCAGTATCAAAGGATTCATTAAAAGATTTCAAGGATTTAGAGCCTTTTAATTTCTCAAAGTCTGACTCAATTGATTACTGGAAGCCGGTGATAAACGAACTTGCTGCCTTTGGCAAAGCGGGTTCAACAAATAATCACTCGTGGATTTATATATTTTTCGCAGGTTTCATCGGAGGACTGCTTGCTCTGCTCACGCCTTGCGTCTGGCCGGTTATACCGATGACAGTGAGTTTTTTCTTGAAACGCTCGAAGTCAAGCAGAAAAAAAGCAGTTACAGATGCCATTGTTTACGGACTGTCAATCATTGTGATATACCTTGTTCTTGGATTGTTGATTACCGCTATTTTTGGTGCAAGCGCACTGAATGGCTTATCCACAAGTGCCGTATTCAATTTGCTGTTTTTTGCTCTGCTGGTAATATTTGCCATATCGTTCTTTGGTGCATTTGAACTCGCTTTACCTGACTCATGGACAAACGAAATGGACAGAAAAGCGGAAATGACAACAGGACTTGTCAGCATCTTTTTTATGGCGTTTACGCTTGTTCTTGTGTCGTTTTCCTGCACAGGTCCAATTATCGGAACTCTGCTTGTAGAGGCGGCAGGAACAGGTAATATGGCTGGACCGGCAGTGGGAATGTTTGGTTTTGCTCTTTCTCTTGCTCTGCCTTTCGCTCTGTTTGCTCTCTTTCCCGCGTGGCTGCAAAATATTCCGAAATCGGGAGGATGGCTCAATTCCGTAAAAGTAGTTTTGGGTTTTCTCGAACTTGCATTATCTCTTAAATTCCTTTCAGTAGCTGATTTGGCTTATGGTTGGGAGATTCTCGACAGAGAAGTTTTTCTTGTGCTTTGGATAATAATTTTCGCTTTGCTCGGTTTTTACCTGCTTGGCAAATTGCGCCTGCCGCACGATGACGAATTGAAAACCGTTTCTGTCCCGCGACTGTTTTTGGCAATCCTTTCTTTATCATTCTCTATTTATCTTGTTCCGGGATTGTGGGGAGCGCCGTTGAAATCTGTAAGCGCCTTTTCTCCACCGCTTTATACACAGGATTTCTCGCTATACAGCGGCGAAGTGCGTCCGAAATTTCATGACTACGAAGAAGGAATGGAATACGCACGTCGAAACGGAAAGCCCGTAATGATTGATTTTAGTGGTTACGGTTGCGTTAACTGCCGCGAAATGGAAGCTGCTGTCTGGTCAGACCCGCGTGTGAAAAATATTATTGAAAACGAATATGTGTTGATTTCACTTCATGTCGATGACAAAACTGCATTGAAAGAGCCGGTTATCATTACCGAAGCAGGCAAGCAGAGAAAATTGCGCACGGCTGGCGATCGCTGGAGTTATCTGCAACGGCTGAAATTCGGTGCAAACGCACAGCCGTTCTATGTTTTGCTCGACAACGATGGCTTGCCTGCTGCGCCTTGGCGGGCATACAATAAAAATATAGATGAATATATAAGGTATCTGCAACAAGGTTTGGTAGAGTATAAAAGACGCAAAGCCGAATGAAGTATTTAAAAAGCGAAAGGTTGCCGAATCACTTCGTCAACCTTTCCATTGAATTACTAACCCTTAACTATAACTAATGAAATAACACTCTTTGCCTATTAAAACGTATTTCTATCGAAATTGTTGTGGAAATATATACTTTTTTTTGAAGAAAATAAACTGAAAATTTTAACCTGTTGAATATCACTGAATTGTAATTAGTTAAAAATTGTTATAAAAACATGTTGCACTGCAATAAAGTTTCATCAAGTAGTAGCCATAACTGTCGGCTAAACCTCTCAAGCCATTTTTGCGGTTGTGATATTACGCAGATTTCAGTATCCGGTTCTACTCCGGAGATGGTCATGTATTTAGCAATATTGAAAAAAATATAAAACCATTGATAAAAATTTTTGCAATTACAATAATTTGTCTTACCTTTGTTGCCGTTAATAACAAAATGGAAATGGCAAACGAACATTTTTACATCAAAAATTCGCAATTGACGCATGAAAAAATGTGTCAGTTTATGCCACACGACCCCCCCTCAGACCAGTAACCGACAATCTACTTATAAATTCTGTATTAAACATGCCGAAAATTTTTTCGGGCGGTTTATCTTTTTGCTGCGGTGAAAAGAAAATTTTTTCGGGTTTTCCCAAAACTTTTTTCGGCGTTTTTAATTTAAATTTGGTACGTACAGTTTTAAAAATTTGTCTACCCGCATCAAAAATTTGTCTCCCGAATTCAAAATTTTGTCTCCCGAATTCAGAAATTTGTCTCCCTAATTTTAAAATCTGTCGACAAATTCGCGTGTTTGTCTCCCGAATTTAAAATTCTGTCGCCCTATTTTGAAATTCTGTCTCCCGAATTTAGAATTCTGTCTCCCGAATTTAGAATTCTGTCTCCCGAATTTGAAATTTTGTCTCCCTATTTTAAAAATTTGTCGACAAATTTCAGGTTTTTGTCTCCCCAAACCGTCAATAATAACTCAAATTTTAACCAATTTTATAACCAAATTAATTTTTATTCCTATGAATA
>JAIRYM010000108.1 GCA_031267615.1 Dysgonamonadaceae bacterium | reverse complement strand
CCCCTTCTGGGATGTAATTTTTAGCACTCATAGCTTAAAAATTTTATTGGTTATACATTATTATAAAATGGTTTATTGAAAGGTTCATGGACTTTATGGGAAACTTCTACATTATAATGGGAAGCGTCTACATTATAATGGGAAACGGCTACATTATAATGGGAAACGGCTACATTATAATGGGAAACGGCTACATTATAATGGGAAACGGCTACATTATAATGTGAAGCATCTACATTATTATGGTAACCATCTACATTATTGTAAAAGATATTCCAGCCTGAATGAAACCTGTTTGCATCCATAGCTGAATTATTATTATTTAAAAGGAAATGTTTTCGGGACTTCCCGAAACGGATTATGACATAACCCGTTGATGTTTTGGCGTTTATTTGGGGGGGGGGGGGTAAAATGGCATAAACTGACACGTTTTTTCCTGTGTCAATTGCGAATTTTTTAGGTAAAAATGTTCGTTTGCCATTTCCATTTTGGTTTTAACGGCACAAAGGTAATATAAAAAAATTAAACTGCCAAATTTTTTGATGATTTTTTGTATAATTCTCCTCCAGAACACCGGAAAATCAAAAATCGCAAGCCAAAGGCGAAACCTGGATTTGTTTTTCAGCGCTCTTTGATAGAATTTGCAGGGGGAAATACAATAAACAATCCGGACAATGGTATCTTCCCAAAATTTTCACTAACTTTGCGCCCTCAATTTAGAAAATATGGCAAAAATCAGAGGGGCGGTAGTCGTTGAAAAGGAACGGTGCAAGGGTTGCAATCTTTGCATAGTTGCCTGCCCGAGCGACGTGCTCGAAATAGGAAAAGGAGTAAACAGCAGAGGATATAATTTTGCCGGAATGAAAAATCCCGACGCCTGCACCGGTTGCGCAAGCTGCGGATACGTTTGTCCCGACGGCTGTATTACAATTTATAAAGTAAAAGAATAATGGCAGAAGAAATTAAATTAATGAAAGGCAACGAGGCGATTGCCCACGCCGCCATTCGCTATGGAACCGACGGATATTTCGGATACCCCATCACTCCGCAGTCGGAAATAATGGAAACGCTGATGGAAGAACGCCCGTGGGAAACGACCGGTATGGTTGTTCTGCAAGCAGAAAGCGAAGTTTCGGCAATCAATATGGTTTATGGAGGCGCCGCCTGCGGAAAACGGGTGATGACTTCCTCCTCAAGCCCCGGCATCAGCCTGAAGCAGGAAGGAATATCGTATATGGCGGGCGCCGAACTGCCCGCGCTCATCGTCAATGTCAGCCGCGGCGGACCCGGACTTGGCACCATTCAGCCAAGTCAGGCAGATTATTTTCAGACCGTCAAAGGCGGAGGACACGGCGACTACCGGCTCATCACGCTTGCCCCAAATTCGGTGCAGGAAATGGCAGACCACGTGGCGCTTGGCTTCGATTTGGCGTTCAAATACAACAATCCGGCGATGATTCTTGCTGACGGTGTGATTGGGCAGATGATGGAAAAAGTAGTCCTGCCGCCGCAACGTCCCCGCAAGACAGAAGAAGAAATACGCCGCGAACAGCCCTGGGCAACACTCGGCAAACCGGCTGGACGCAAGCGCAACGTTGTTACTTCGCTCGAACTCGACCCCGCCCGAATGGAGGAAAACAATATCCGTTTTCAAAAAAAATACCGCCAAATAGAAGAAAATGAAGTTATGTTCGAAGAACTTATGTGCGACGATGCCGAATACCTTATTGTGGCTTTCGGTTCGCAGGCGCGTATCAGTCAGAAATCAGTTGAAATGGCTCGCGAAGAGGGAATCAAAGTAGGACTTTTCCGTCCGATTACGCTCTGGCCCTTCCCCTCGAAACGATTGCTCGAACTCTCAAAATACATCAAGGGTATTCTTACTGTCGAACTCAATGCCGGTCAAATGGTTGAAGACGTGAAACTGGCAGTCAACTGCAACATTCCTGTGGAATATTTCGGAAGGCTGGGAGGCGTGGTACCCACACCTGATGAAGTGCTGGAAAACTTAAGAAAAATGAGAAAATTGAGAAAATAATGGAACCTAAAGAAATAATAAAACCCGAAAATTTAGTCTATGAGCGTCCGCGTCTGATGCTTGATGCACAGATGCACTACTGTCCGGGTTGCAGTCACGGCGTGATTCATCAACTGATAGCCGAAGTTATCGACGAGATGGAAATGGAAGAAAAAACCATCGGCGTTGCCCCTGTAGGCTGTGCAGTGTTTGCTTATAATTACATTGATATAGATTGGCAGGAAGCGGCTCACGGACGTGCTCCTGCACTTGCGACAGCAATCAAACGCCTCAATCCCGATAAAATGGTTTTCACGTATCAGGGCGATGGCGATCTGGCGGCTATCGGTACGGCGGAAACTATTCATGCCTGCAACCGTGGTGAAAATATTGTAATCGTTTTTGTCAATAATGCAATTTACGGAATGACCGGCGGACAGATGGCGCCGACAACTTTGCTCGATATGCCTACAGCAACCTGTCCATACGGAAGAAACGTTGAACTGAACGGTTATCCGCTGAAAATATCCGATTTACTTGCATTGCTTGATGGCACCTGCCTCGTTACGCGACAGGCAGTGCACACCGCCGCTGCCGTCCGCAGAGCGAAAAAGATGCTTCGCAAAGCATTTGAAAACTCAATGGCGAAAAAAGGAACATCAATTGTCGAGTTTGTTTCCACCTGTGCATCAGGCTGGAAGATGACGCCTGACGCAGCTAACAAATGGATGGTAGAGAATATGTTTCAAAAATATCCTTTGGGCGATTTGAAGAATATATGAACAAACCACACATCATCATTCTTACTTTAAATTTATTGTTCTCAGTCACGGTTTCTTCACAATCAGACTCACTGAAAGCCAAAGATGTAATATTAAACGAAGTTGTTGTGCAATCGTTTAAATATGGCAGTAATTCTCGGAATATCCTTGTGGCGACCACTACTATCAACAACGAGGATTTGCAAAACCGTCAGGCTGTTTCTACAAAGGATTTTGCGCTGTTCACACCAAATATGTTTGCACCCGACTACGGTTCGAGGCTCACTTCGCCTGTATATATCCGCGGTATTGGCTCAAAGATAAATTCGCCTTCTATCGGGCTTTATGTTGACGGTATTCCCTATTTCGAAAAATCGGCTTTCGACTTCGACATAAATGAAGCAGAATCCATCAAAATCCTGCGCGGACCGCAAGGCACGCTCTACGGACGAAACACGATGGGCGGAATAATTGACATTCATACTCGCTCGCCGCTGAATCATAAAGGAACAAATGTTTCTGCTTCAGCCGGCAGTTATGGATACCTTGGCGGACAGTTCTCACATTACGACAGCAACACAGACAACAACTTCGGATACGCTGTTTCGGGAAATACAACGCACAGCGATGGATATTTCATCAATGAATACGACGGACGTAAAGCCGACGCATTTAACTCAAGCAGCCTGCGCGCCCGCTTCGACTGGCGTTTGCATCCAAACCTGACAGCGAAATTGACTTCAACTCTCGATTATCTCAGTCAGGGCGGATACCCTTACGGCGTTATTGACTCGACAGGTAAAACCACTGCGCCAAACTACGACGGCTACAGTTCCTACGATCGAACAATGATTTCTAATGGACTGTCTGTTATTTATCTGGCTGAGAATTTCAGTATCAACAGCCAAACCGCATACCAGTACCTGAAAGATAAACAAAATATCGACCAGGATTTCTCTCCAAAAGCAACTTATTTTGTCGTACAGAATCAAAAGCAAGCAACGTTTTCACAGGAGTTTACCGTTAAATCCGAAAGCAATAAACCGTATAAGTGGCTGTTGGGCGCTTCTGCTTTCTATCAGCATATTGATACGGAACTGATCACTAATTATATTGCAGACAATTATTCTTCGAATAAACTCTACGACACTCCAACTAAAGGCGTTTCGATATATCATCAGTCAACGTTTGACGAGCTGTTGAATGACGCGCTATCTCTCTCTTTCGGAGTTCGATATGACTATGAGCAGGCAAGCGACAACTATGTCGCCTACCGAGATACAACAGGACGAAGCGACAAAACTGATTTCTTCTTCAGTCGCCTCGACTTTGGGCAGATCACACCAAAAGCATCTCTCAAGATTGCTGTTACTGAAAACAAGATGCTGTATGCCTCGGTGGCAAAAGGATATAAAACAGGCGGTTTTAACACATCTTTCCTGCGCGACGAAGACCGATCTTTCAAGCCTGAACACAGTTGGAATTATGAAACAGGATTCAAGGGAGATTTCCTCGACGGATTGTTACAGATCGACGCATGCCTGTTTTACATAGACTGGCGAAACCAGCAGATTTATCAGCCACTGCCCGTCATTTCGGGACAGAGATATATAGGAGGACAGATGTTGACGAATGCCGGACATTCAAGCAGCAAAGGACTGGAAGTAAGCCTGCAAATCAAGCCTGCACGCAGTTTGAACATTCGAGCCGACTGGGGATACACCCGCGCCGTGTTCAAAGAATATCAGCGTAACGACACCACCAACTATGCGGGCAACGCTGTTCCTTTCGCGCCCCGACACACGGTTTCAGCAGGATTCGACTATACCCTTAAAACCTTTGCCGGGCAAATAGACAAACTGATATTAAGTATGAACTATCAGGGAATAGACAAAATATACTGGAACGATGAAAATTCCTCATTTCAATCCTATTACGGACTGCTTAACGGCAAGATTACTGCTGCCAAAGGCAGTTTTACCGTTTCACTGTGGGCTAAAAACATTACAAACGCCGATTATTCGGCATATTATTTCGAATCACAGGGAAAACGTTTCGCTCAGAAAGGAAAACCATTCACTTTAGGCACAACGTTTGCACTGACTCTTTGAGGTCAGCGTTGTGAAAGGGAGTCACAAATGGACGATGTGCTACAACAGGCTTACCGGTCCTGCTATTCCGCAGGGAACCCAGCCGCCGTGTTTCACCCAGTGACTTGCGTGGTTTTCGGGAGTTGATTTCAGAAAATTGCCCACAGTCGTTGTAACTTTTATCTGCAACAGTTTGCCGCTCGCGTCGCCGGTGAGGTTGTAAAGATGGCGTCCATACCAGCGATTGCCTGACGCTGTGCCGTCAATGAACACTTCCGATTCTCCATACACTTTTCCCAAATCAAGGTAGTGATAGCCGGAAATGTCTCCGAGACGCTTTTCGTAAACAATGGTTCCGGCAAAGGAACGCGTGGCTTCGTTTTTGGACAGGTCGAACGGCGCGTCGATTTCCATCGTTTTTGAAGTGTTGTTGATGTGTTCGAGACGCATTGTCCAGCCGTTGATAACAAGTGGCTCGGGATTGAAGGGAAAATCGTCGGGCAAATCTGTAAGCGGACGGAATGGTTTTTCGTCGAACACGATGATCTGCGAACCTGCGGGCTGCAAGTCGATATTGATTGAGTTGCCGGCTGGAAGAGCCCTGCGATGTCCTGTTTCAGCGTCCCACAACTGTGGATTGCCTTTCGACTGGGGAAAAGTTAGATTGAGTTTGAAGCTTTTGTCCTGACTGCTGTTCGCGATAAAGAAGATGTCTTTGCCTTCGGCGCGGTGGCGGATCTGACTTACGGCGCTGCACGGTTTGTCGATGATCATGTAGGGCTTGATGCCGCACTGCTTTGATATATCGCCGAACCATGATATGATGTCGTCTTTGGGTGATTCGACAGTGAATATGCGACCGGATGATATGCGTTTCATTGATGCTGTTGTTTCCTTCACTTTTTTGTCATTTTCCCTGTGATTGACCAGTCCCGGGGCTTTGTGAGGTTCTTTTGCGACGAGGATTATCTTGCCGCCTGAGGCTGCGAACTTTTCAAGGGATTTGGCGGTAGCGGGTTGCATGGTTTCTACTTCGAGAAGAATGAGGGTGCTGTATTTGCGTTTGCCGTAAACGAGAAAGCCGTTTTTAACCGTGCTTTTTTGAATGATGCTTTCGCAGGTGTAGTCGCAGGCGCAGCCGTTTTTGTGGATTGCTTCCCAGATTTTGTACTGGTAGGATGGATATTGCAACCTGGGGAAGGGGTCGCGCTGGGGTCCGTGAATTGTCCACATGTCGGCAAGCGGATGAAGCACAGCGATGTCGGCAAAGGCTTCCGTTTCCTGCAAAAGAGACGAGAGGCGGGCTTTACCGGCCGCCCACTGCGGGAAATATTTCCACCACGGGTTGCGCTCGTTGAAGAATGTGCCGTAACGAATCCAGCCGGGGAACGGAACTTCCATCGGTGTGTAGTTGAATCCGTGAAGTATCGAGTGATTGACGCCGGAAAGATTGCTTTGATCGCCGCATATTTTCACTTGTTCGAGCGTGGTGCGAAAGACGAAGGAGGTGTTGGTGATTTCTTCGCAGCTTACTATCTTTTTGCCGGAGAGATGTGCGGCGGAGGATACGAATTTATTGACATTAGTGGCGGAGTTTTCGTGTATGAAATCGGTATACATTGAGTTTTCTTCTTTGTTCGTGTGACCCCACATCCAGGTTTCACATTCCGGGATGTCGATCTGAAGGGAGGCTTCGAGGGGATGAAATTCGTTGCCGTAGGGCTGCATGCGGGACTTGAATCCGTGACGGTTGCACCATTTGGTGTAGGTGACAAGGAAGCGGTCGGTTATTATTTCCATGCACGTGGTGTAAAAATCGTAGCGGGCGCGAGCAACGGTTTCGATGGCTTCGCCGGTCAGCACGGTGATTTCGCCACTTTCGACCCTGGCGCCCATTCCTCCTACCTTGAAGAGAATAAAAGGCAGGTAGGGCTTGATGTCGTAGCCTCTTCTTCTGCGAAATTCAGAGAGAAAGTCGGGACACCAGTTGGCGCCTTCCAGTTCCATGCTGTCGCAGAACAGGGCGCGGAAGCCTTTTATGTCTTTTATCCGGGGAAAGAGGGTGTCGGACATTCTGTTCAGGAATTTTTCGGTGGCTTCTTTATTATAATGGTTCAACACGGGACCGCCGGCGCCGGGTGCGCCGTTAATGACAGCCTGAAAGCCGGTACATTTGACCAATGAATAGAGTATAAATTCGCCTTCCGGCACATTGACTTCGAGTATTTCGCTTTTTGGGTCGAACGATTGCCAGTCAGGGCTCTCAAACCTGTCCATCGAGACGGGCGCCAGAGCGACGGCATAGAGTTCGTAGTCGGCGCCCTTGTTGGCATTGACATGTGGTTTGGCGTCGTTTATTATGTCTTCGATTTTGAGAGTAACTTTGCTTTTGCCCGATACTTTTTTGCCGGTCAGGGTGAGAAGTTGCGAGCGGTCGTCGCCTTCGAGCGTTTCGGCGCCGAAGGGCCAGCCGGAGCCGACGATGATGTCACAGATGATTCCGCGTTCTTCGGCGCCTTTGAGCGCAATCTTCACCATTTCGATCCATTCGGGCGAGAGCCAGGTGAGAGTTGGAATGTTCATGTCGTCGCCGCCGGGGAAGGCGATGGGATTGATTTCGACGCCGCCGATACCTGCGTCGCGCATTACGTCAAGTTCGCGGAGTATTTCTGTTTTTGACAGCTTGTTGCCGTTCCACCACCAGCGGACGAAGGGTTTTGCGGCAGCGGGCGGATTAAGAAACGCTTCATACAGCAAATCGCTGTCGCTGTTGCTGTCTGTTTTGCCGAATCTGCCGGTTATTGACGCCTTAACCGGAAAGATTTGCATGACTGGGATACCGGTGGCGAGGTACATTCCTGATTTGAGGAATTTTCTTCTGGAGTTGGAAGGGGTGTTTATTGATTCTTTCATAAGAAAAGGTTTTTTTGAGGATGCAAATGTAATAATATTTAGCATATAAAAAAAATAAACCCGATATCACATCGGGTTTATTCCATACACTAAAAATTTTCAATTCTGAGCGGGAGCAAAGGTAATACTTTTTTTTGAATTACCAAATAAAAAAGCAAGCCCGATATCACATCGAGCCTGCTTGCATTAAATATCAATTACTTTTATGAAAAAGTGATGCAAAGATAATGCTTTTTTCTGAAATAAAAAAAAAGAAGCGCGATATCACATCGAGCTTCTTTCAAAAAAATTTTTTTAATCTCATTTAATTTGAAATACGTGATGCAAAGGTAATGCATTTTCTTGAAATAAAAAAAAAAGAAGCCCGATATCGCATCGAGCTTCTTTCAAAACTAATTTTTAATATAAATTATTCCAAAAAATAATGTGCAAAGATAATGCTTTTTCTTGAAATAAAAAAAAAGAAGCCCGATATCGCATCGAACTTCTTTCACAATTAATTTTTAATCTTCATAAATTTAAAATATGATATGCAAAGATAATGCTTTTTTCTTGAAATAAAAAAAAAGAAGCGCGATATCACATCGAGCTTCTTCAAAATTTAATTATATGTTCAATTTATTATGAAAAAATTTACTGCAAAGGTAATGCTTTTTCTTGAAATAAAAAAAAATAAGCGCGACATCACGTCGAGCTTATTTCGTACGAATTATTTTTTAGTTAAAACGCTGCAAAGGTAAGTATTATTTTTGAATTACAAACAAAAAAAAAAGTAAACCCGATATCACATCGGGCTTACTTCACAAAAATTATCACATTCCAAACATAATTCCTCTGCAAAGGTACGTATTTTTTTTGAATTACAAGCAAAAAAAAGAAACCCGGCATCACGCAGGGTTTCTCTCCAACTATGAAATAAAAAAAATCTTTTACGAGATTCTCCTGCAAAGGTACATATTTTTTTTGAATTACAAAAAAAAAAAGAAACCCGGCATCACGCAGGGCTTCTCTCTATCAATGAAAAAAAAACATACTTTTAATGTGCTGCAAAGGTACGTATTTTTTTTGAATTACAAGCAAAATAAAGAAACCCGGCATCACGCAGGGTTTCTCTCCAACTCATGAAATAAAAAAATCTTTTACGAGATTCTCATGCAAAGGTACATATTTTTTTTGAATTACAAAAAAATAAGCCCGGTATTACACCGGACTTATCCCAACAAACTTAAATATTTACGAATAACGATGCAAAGGTACGAAATTATTTTATTATTTAATTCTGTTTTTTGAAAAAAAACTGATCTTTTTTTCGTTTTTGACAAGGTAGAGACGCACAATTGTGCGTCTCTACTGTGATTTGGCGTGTTGTCGCTGTGATTTGGCAAGTTGTCGCTGTGATCTGCCGTGTTAATCGTTATAATAAAAAAAGTAAGCACGACATCACGTCGGACTTACTTTACAATATTTAACTATAATTTCAGTTTAGGTGTACAAAAGTACGAACTTTTTTTTTACTGACCAAATTATTTTGGAATTTTTTTATTCGCAAACTTAATGTGGTGTACTCTTTTGTAGATTTCGCTCGTGGCGCCAAAGACGGCTTTGATATATTCTTTGACGTGGAGGGCGGTATCCATCATGCCGGTAACGGGGGTGTAGAGCAACCTGTTTCTGTGGGCGCGCGCGTTGGTTAACAGCAGGTGTGACTGTACGGCGGCGTCGTTCACTTCGCCCATCCGGTCGCGGTAGTCGCCAAGTCCGGTGACTGTCAGGTCATATTCGACCGGCAGGTAGGTGGGGATGTGGGCTAACAGGTCTATCAACTGGGTGATGTGCTCGATCTGCTCCTTGAAACTGGTCTGCGAAACGGAGATGTGTTTGGACGGATCGTCGCTGCTGTTTTCCGGCTCGACGGGGATGGGACGGATGCGGGCGCCGCGGATTTTCTTGACGAGTTCCTTGATATGTGTCATCTTCACGGGCGGAAGATTGAACGTGGTTGCCATCGCCAGCACGCGTGTTGCGAGGGGTTTCAGGGGTTCGAAGGCGATTTGACGGTCGCTTTCGCTAATTATCCACTCTGCCTGAAAGTCGTCCACGCTGTTGATCGCCATCCGGATCAGGGATGACTGTTCTTGCAGGACGGGGATCGTGATCAGCTCGTTTTGCGGTTTATACAGGCAGCCGATCTCGATAAGGATGCCGATCAGGTCATTAAAATTGCCGACGTAGGTGTTGATGCCGGCTTCGATTTTTGAATTAGTTGCCATATCTCTCAAATTTTTATTGTTATTAAATAAAATTAATTATGATGCAAAGGTAAATAAAGTTTTTGAAAATAAAGATACGCTTTCATGTTTTTTTACGTTATTATTATGTGTTTATTCGAATGATGTTGTGAAATTATCCTGTTTTTATACAATTCTGGCGCTGCTGATGCCGGCGGTTTTTTGTGCTTGGGGTCAGGTGGCGGATTCGACGCAGCTTGTTTTTCCGGTTGCGAAAACCGTGCCGCTGACGGCGCGGGACCTGGAAACCCGGTATCCGGTTGATTTCAGGACGACGGCGGCGCCGGATACTTCTTTTGTTTATAATCCTCTTACGAACAGGTATGAATACAGAAAAATGATTGGCGATGAACTGATCTCGACTCCCATCGCTCTCACGGTGGAGGAGTATTATGATTATGTGTGGCGGCAAAACAGGGGTGATTATTACAGGGAAGATTACCGTAAGGATTTTGACAGTATTAAGGGGCTGAAAAAAAAGGAGAAGGATACCTTTTCGTTTCTTGATTTCAAGTTTGGACTGGGTCCTGCGGAGAAAATTTTCGGTCCCGGCGGCGTAAAAGTTTCCCTTTCCGGAAATATGGAACTGAAACTTGGCGTTATCCGCAACGTGATTGATAATCCTTCTCTGACCGAGCAGCAAAGAAATCATACTTATTTTAATTTTGATCACCAGATACAGGCAGACACCAAGGTGTCGATCGGAGACAAGATGAATTTTGATCTTAATTACAATACCATGGCGACATTTGACTTCGACCGTCAGCATCTTAAACTGGGATACAGGGGAAAGGAAGACGAGATTATAAAAACGCTCGAGGCGGGTAATGTAAGTATGAATACGACCAATTCACTGATCAGGGGCGGGGCGTCGCTGTTCGGGCTTAAGACTGAACTGCAGTTCGGGAAGTTCACCATGAGCGCTATTTTTTCTCAACAGGAATCGGAGTCGAGAACAGTTTCCCAGCACGGGAGCGTACAGACTTCGCCTTTTGAGATACGTCCCGACCAGTATGAGGAAAATGCGCATTATTTTCTCGGACATTATTTCTATGAACACTATGACGAGGCTATAAGCCGGCTGCCGTTTATAACGGGGGGAATAAATATCGACAAGATCGAGGTATGGATCACGAATCGCCGTGGAGATTACGGGGAGGCGCGCAATGTTGCAGCCTTCGCCGACCTGGCAGAGCACGACAGCATCAGCAACAGAGGGTTCGTTACTCAGACCGGTTCGCTGAACATTCCTTTTAATAATAATAATGATTTATATTCCAATTTGCAGACCATGTATGCTCAGGCTCGCGATATAAGTCAGATCAGTCAGACGTTTGCAGGCACCTCCGCCGAGAGTGGAAGGGATTATGAGAAGATAGAAAACGCCCGCCGTCTGAATACTTCGGAATATAAGATCAACAGTCAGCTGGGTTATATCTCGCTAAACTATCCACTTCAGCAGGATGAGATCCTGGCGGTAGCATACTCATATATATATGACGGAAAAACATATCAGGTTGGAGAATTTTCGACCGACAGTCAGACCGGAACTTCGGGCTCTCTCTATCTCAAGCTGCTGAAAGGCATTTCAGTTTCGCCCGCCCTGTCTACCTGGCGGCTGATGATGAAAAATGTTTATCCGATAACGGCAGGTAACCGTCAGTTGACTCAGGAAAAGTTTCGTTTTGATATAAAATACATGAACGACACGACCGGTATTTACCTCAATTATATAACCGAAGGAGCAATCGCAAACAAGGTTCTGCTCAGCGTGGAAAATTTAGACAATCTTGACACAAGAAACGAGCGTCATCCCGACGGATTCTTCGATTTTGTAGAAGGTTTTACGGTCGATTCGGAACGCGGTAAAATCATTTTCCCCGTCAAAGAGCCATTTGGCAAATATCTCAGGACGAAGATCGGAATAGATTCGATAGCCGACAAATATGTATTTGAGGAGCTCTATGATTCAACGCTCACCGTTGCCCGTCAGATGGCAGAAAAGAACAAATTCATCATGGCGGGCGAATATAAGGGCGGCAACCCGATAATGAACTACGGCGGCAATCTCAGTGCGCGTTCAATGACGGTTTATGCCAATGGCGTCCGTCTACGGGAAGGCTCCGACTATATAATAAATGACGGACGGGTGGAAATCGTCAATCCGGCTTATGAAAACACCAACATTCAGCAGTCATACGAAGACAATACCGGCATGAGCATGCAGCGCAAAACGATGATGGGACTTAATCTTAACTATGCCGTCAATCCCAGGTTCAATATTGGCGCCACGATAATGAATTTAAGCGAAATGCCGCTCACGATGAAGGTTGAGCCGGGAAGGGAATCGATCAACAACACTCTGTTTGGCTTCAATGTTAACTATGCATCACAGTCTCAGCTGCTGACAAACATGCTGGACAAGATACCTCTGCTCGATCTCACCGCACCGTCTCAGATAACGC
Source organism: Dysgonamonadaceae bacterium (assembly GCA_031267615.1). Classification (GTDB taxonomy): domain Bacteria; phylum Bacteroidota; class Bacteroidia; order Bacteroidales; family Azobacteroidaceae; genus Azobacteroides. The sequence continues at coordinate 5,215 of JAIRYM010000108.1, read as the reverse complement.
TCACAGCTGAATATGCCCGTCTCAATCCGGGACACTATCAGAGCAAATATGGCGGCAATCATTCGTATATTGACGATTTTGAGGCTGCAAAAAATGTGATGGATCTTCGACAGCCTCACCCGTGGACGCTGTCTTCCACGCCGCACATGTTTCCAAATTCGGAAAAGGCGAATAATACGGATTACGGTAAAGACAGATCGCTCCTTGCGTGGTATTACATTGATGCTATTTTCAGTCGATCATCGTCGCTCACGCCTGTGCACATTAAAAATGACAAAGAGCAGCGCTCCAATCACTACGCGAGAGCGATACACAACAGAGAACTGTTTCCCGAACAGGATCCCAACTTTAGCGAATCATCCTTGCTGCCCGTACTTAATGTTGCCTTCTATCCCGCAGAAAGGGGACCATACAATCTTGATGCAGAAGGAATGAATCCTGACGGAACGCTGTCCGTTCCTCAAAAACGCTGGGGAGGTATGTCCCGCAAGATAGAAAGCGGATTTGTTGACTTCGAGGCAAACAATATTGAATCGGTTGAATTCTGGCTTCTCGACCCTTTCATTTATGACGGAACTTCGAGCGGAGGCGACATGTATTTCAATCTCGGCGAAATTTCGGAAGATGTATTGAAAGATGGAAAGAAATTCTTTGAAAACGGGCTTCCCGTTGACGGCGACAGTTCGAAAGTAGAAAAAACAGTCTGGGGATTAGTTCCCCGTCAGCAGTCAATCGTATATGCCTTCGACAACGCCGAAGGTGCGAGGCGTATTCAGGACGTGGGACTGAACGGTCTTTCTACCGAAGATGAATTTAATTATCCTGCCTATCGCGATTATCTTGATGAACTCCGCAACAAACTTTCTCCCGCCACTCAAAGCGCTATGATGGAAGATCAGTTTTCGCCCCTTCGCGATCCTGCCGGCGACACCTATCATTATTTTCGCGGTTCGGACTATGACGCCCGGCGCCTCTCAATTCTCGAACGGTATAAACACTATAACGGCATGGAAGGCAATTCGGCAGATTCAAAAGACACGGGCGAAAACTACAATTCCGCCTACCGTCTTACGCCCGACGTGGAAGACATAAATCAGGACAATACGCTTAACGAAACAGAAAAATACTTTCAGTACCGCATCTCGATACGTCCTCAGGATATGGTTGTAGGACGCAACTACATTGTGCAGAAAAAAGAAGTCAGTCCTCAATTAGACAACGGCAAAACCGAAACCGTTACGTGGTATCAGTTTAAAGTTCCTCTTTCCGAATTTGAAGACAAGGTCGGGAACATCAATGATTTCAAATCAATCCGTTTTATGCGGATGTTCCTCACCAACTTTTCGGATTCCGTAATACTTCGTTTTGGAACATTCCAGTTCGTTTACGGACAGTGGCGCACATATTCCAAAGATCTGTCGAATCCGAATCTACCGCCGCAGGGAACAGCAAGCATCAGCATGTCGACCGTCAACTATGAAGAACACAGCAGCAAGGAACCGGTCAATTATATCTTGCCGCCGGGTGTAAACCGCATCATTGATCCGGGACAGACTCAACTCAGGCAGCAAAACGAACAGTCGCTTGCGCTCAATGTTTCAAACCTGTCTCCCGGCGACGCAAGAGCGATCTACAAATCAATAGGACTCGACACCAGGCAATATCGCCGAATACAAATGTTCACACACGCAGAAAGACTGATCGATGACTTCTCCGATTTGCAGGACGACGATCTGTCTATTTTCATGCGACTCGGTTCCGACTATAAAAACAACTATTATGAATACGAAATACCGCTCAAACTGACGCCTCCGGGTCATTACATCGAAACAACCGAACAGCAGCGAACAGTATGGCCTGACGCCAATATGCTTGACTTTCAGCTCGAACTGCTCACAAACCTTAAACTTGAACGTAACCGCGAAAAGCGGCGCGAAGGATCAACCGTAAACTATTATACGCCATACTCCATCTACGATCCGGCAAGACCGATGAACAAAGTGACGGTCGTCGGCAATCCCTCGCTGTCAGACGTAAAAGTAATAATGCTCGGAGTACGCAATAATTCACATAACGCCAGGTCGACGGAAATATGGTTTAACGAACTTCGCCTCACCGAGTTTGATGAAGACGGCGGCTGGGCAGGCAATGCCAACATGTTTGTCGGACTCTCGGATATGGGTTCCGTTACGCTTGCCGGACGAAAAGAAACAGCAGGATTCGGCAGCCTCGACCAGGGAATAATGGAACGGAACATAGATGACTCACACCAGTACAGCATCGCTACACAGGTAGATCTGGGACGGTTTTTCCCCGAAAAAACCAAAGTCAGTATTCCTCTGTATTATTCATATTCCAAAAATATCGTCAGTCCAAAATACAATCCGCTTGACCAGGACGTGCTGCTGAACGATGCTTTAAATAACGCAGAAACAAAGGCTGAAAAAGATTCTATCCGCAGCTTTGCCGTAGACAGGGAAACAAGCCGCGCAATAGGCTTAAATAACGTAAAAGTCGACATACAAAGCAAAAAACCAATGCCATACGATCCGGCAAACTTCTCTTTCGGCTTTTCTTCCCTCTACAATCAGGCGCAAAACGCATCAACACAATATGAAACCACGACAGAGGAAAACCTGACAGTGGATTATACTTATTCATCGCCTTTAAAACCCTGGAAACCGTTTGTAAAAAATAATAAAAACACGGGAGGTACTCCCCCCGCACAGCAGCAAAAGAAAGGAAAGCCGGTATTGAAACCGTTACTCGACGGAATAGAAATAGGCTTTCTGCCATCCTCCCTGCAAATAAATTCAGAAATATACAGAAACTATTTCGAAATGCAGCTGCGAGACATAGGCAGTACCGGCGGCGAATATATTATTCCAGTTTCGCACCGCGAAGATTTTTACTGGAACCGTTCGCTCGAAACACAGTGGAAACTTACGCAAAACCTTAACTTTACATTCAGCTCCGGAACAAATGCACGCATTGAAGCGCCAAGTGTTCAGGTAAACCGCATGTTTAATCCCGATGAATATGAACTGTGGAAAGAATCCGTGATGCAAAGCATTCGAGATCTGGGAAGCCCGATGGAATACAAACAGAATTTTACGGCTACATACGATCTGCCAATCAACAAACTGCCGATAATCGACTTTATCTCAAAGAGCGTACTCTCATATACTGCAAGCTATGACTGGAATCGCGGCGCAACTCCGGAAGACGAAACCTTAAATTTCGGAAACGTTATAACAGGAATACGAAACTTGGGAATTGACGGCAATTTCGATCTGATGAAACTTTACAACAAATCAAAATTCCTCGAAACTGCAAATAAAAAATACACCGCAAAAAGATCATCAAACCAGGGAAATCAACGTTCCAAAAACAAAAATCAGACAAACAGCGCCGCTAAAGAAAAAAAACCGGCAAGAAAAAAATTTGAATCAACAGTAGCGCTCAATACAGATTCGGCTGTTCAGGTAAACCATAAACTCGGCACCAAACGACTGCGAATAACTGCCCGAAACGCAAACGGAAAACTTTATCCGGTTTCGTATAAAAAGATAGATGACAATACGGTTGAAATAAAAAACCGCGATTCTGTAACTCTGAAAATAACTGTCGCTGAACTGCCGCCAAGAGATGAAACGCAGTTGTATAAAATCATGCAGGGAACAGCTCGCGGACTGATGTTTGTCCGTTCCGCAGGTGTTTCGTACAAAGAAAGCGCGGAACTGATGCTGCCCGGCTTCGATCCGGAAGCAGGTGATTTCTTCGGACAGGGACCCGGAATGGCGCCTGGTCTCGATTTCGCATTCGGACTTTTCGACGAAGGATATATAAATCGAGCAGACAGTCGACAGTGGCTGGCAAAGAACAGAGAAAACATCACGCCGTCGATGTATAACAGAATGAAAACATTTAACTTCACCGCAAAACTCGAACCGGTGACAGGGATGAACATAACTCTGACCGCTATTCACTCAAAAACAGACCGAAGCGAAACTTATTTCATGTACGGCGGAATGCCAAAGAAATTCTCCGGCAATTTTGAAATGACAACCGTATCGCTTACTTCAATATTAGAATCCCAAAACGCTGAAAACGGCTATTATTCAAAAACATTTGAAAAATTTATTAACAGCAGAGCAATAATTGCTTCTCGCCTCGAACGGGAATACGAAGGAACGGTATATCCGTCAACCGGTTTTCTCGAAGGAAGCCACCTCGCAGGACAACAGTATGACAGAAATGTAGGAGCGGTGGACGCTAACTCGACAGATGTGCTGATACCCGCGTTCATAGCAGCATACACAGGACAAAATCCTCATTCCGTAAAGATGTCACCCTTCCCTTCCCTGAAAAAAATGCTGCCCAACTGGAAGATTACTTATGACGGACTGATGCAAATCCCGTTAATCAACCGTCAATTCAAAACTTTTAATATCGAACACGCGTACACCGGAAGATATAAGATCGGTTCTTTCAATTCATACCTCAACTGGGTAGCGGCGGGCAGCGACGGAACTGTCGGATTCACTGAAAACACGCTGAACGGCGACCCTTATCCTTCTTCTGCATGGGATATTACTCAAATAAGCATAATAGAAGACTTTAATCCGCTGGCAGGACTGAGAACGGTGCTGCAAAACGACATAACTCTCAACGTACTTTACAGCACTGGCAGCACTGTTAATCTGAACGTCGCAGCATATCAGATAGTCGAGTCGAAATCCAAAAAACTGACGCTGGAAACCGGATACCGGATCAGCAATTTTAACCGGGTTATTAAAGTCAGGGACACGGGAGGCGCTAATTTTAACAACGAACTCAATGCAAAATTCGGAATTGCATACGCAATGTCAAGCAACCTTATAAGAAAAATAGAAAATAACTTCACACAAGCCACAAACGGCAATTCAAATATTACATTTAACTTCACGGCAGACTACAGTCTCAGCAGACTTGTCACTCTGCGGGCGTTTTTTGACAGACAGGTTAACCGTCCTATGGTATCTGCAAACGCCTATCCGGTAGCGAACTCCAATTTCGGAGCAAGTATCAAAATAAGCCTTCAAAGATAACGAAATTTTACTGTACAGATTCGATTTTATTCCGCATATACTCGAAAATGCGCGGAATAGCTTCGGTGGTATGCGGCTCCGACACGAAGCTATGCGACTCCGACACGTGTCGGAGTGACGCAGAC
>JAIRYM010000037.1 GCA_031267615.1 Dysgonamonadaceae bacterium | reverse complement strand
CTTGTAGCCGGATTTTTGCTGTATTATCCGGTAAGTTTTGCAACAGCTGGTGAGCGTTCGGTTTCTCCGACGATTGAACAACAGCAGAACAGGACTGTAACAGGTACTGTTAAAGACGTCTACGGTGAGCCGTTGATTGGAGTCAGTGTGAGTATACAAGGCGCCAACCAGGGCGTCGTAACGGATGTGAACGGGCAATATTCGATTCAGGTGCAAGGGAATAACCAAGCGCTTCGGTTTTCGTATGTTGGTTATAAAACCGTTACACTCGCAACAGACAGAAATGTTATCGACGTAACATTGGAAGAAGACGCGCTTTCCCTGGATGAAGTAGTGGTGACCGCTATGGGTATCAAGAAGGAAAAGAAAGCGTTGGGTTATTCGGTGCAAGACATCAAAAGTGAAGAATTGCTGAAAGTTAAAACCGCCAACCCGCTGAACTCGTTGGCCGGTAAAATCGCCGGGGTGAACATCACCCAAAGTTCGGGAGCGGCAGGCTCCGGTGCGCAGATTATTCTGCGCGGCGGTACTTCATTGGATGAAAGTCGCGACAACCAACCGCTGTTTGTGGTGGACGGAATTATTTACGACAACTCGACTTCCGTTGTCGGTAATTCCGGCTTTGACGGCATGACGGGTACGGCGACAACCAATAGCAACCGCGTGATGGACATCAACCCAGAAGACATCGAAAACATGTCAATATTAAAAGGTCCTGCAGCTGCGGCTTTGTATGGCTCCCGTGCTGCCAACGGTGTGGTAATTATCACTACGAAGAAGGGCGCAGAAGGAAGCGTATCAGTAGATTTCAGTACCAAATTCAGCACAGCTTGGGCAAACCGTTTGCCGGAGCAGCAATCCACATTTGGTCGCGGTTCTTATCGAACAGACGGCCCATTAAACCCGGATGATTATGTGGTTTATTCTTCATGGGGAAATAAACTTAATGCCAATAATAAAAGATACAATAACGTAGAAGATTTTTTTCAAACATCTACTATTTGGGACAACACGCTAAGCATTTCGGGCGGGAACAAAACCGGCTCCTTCTATTTTTCGGCTTCTAACTTTGACCAAACCGGTATTGTTCCAACAACCGGTTACGACAAAACGACTTTCCGCTTTAACGGAGAACAGAAGTACGGTAAACTCACTGTTAATGTGGGAGGCGCCTATTCTCAAGCCAATACGGATAAAACACTGACAAGTGGAGGATTTTATGGCACTGGTACGGGAACAATGAATCAGGTCTATCGCTGGGCAATCAATGAAGATATGACCAAATATGTAAATGCTGACGGCACAAAATATCTTTTTCCACAGTATTTGGATGTCAACGGACAGCGTGACTTGAATAAATATCCGTTAGGCTCGCTGGTAGAAAATCCATACTGGCTTACTAACAAAAATCAGATGACCGACCAAACCAATCGTTTTACGGGTAATGCAACTTTAGATTTCAAAATTTTTGACTGGTGGAACCTGACTTACCGTGCCGGTATTGACAGGTATACTACGGGCAACAGGAATATTATTGCTCCCGGGGCAGAAATAAAATCCGACTATCAAAACGGGATGTTGAGCGAAAACCAACTCGATTTTCAATATTTGTCTTACAACGTTATGAGCAATATGGATAAAACATTCGGCGACTTTAATGTCGGATTGCTTTTGGGCTTGAGCGAAGAAGAAACAGGAACCGAACGGAATTACCGCATGGCAATCAACCCCAATGAGGAAGATTTCCCGAGTTTTGGCGTCAGCACCGATGAAAATAAAAAACTTTCTCAGTCGCATTCAAAGACACGCATGCGCAGTTTCTACGGGGAATTTCGTGCATCCTACAAGAATCTTGCTTATTTGACGGTTACCGGACGCAATGACAAAAATTCCACGCTGTATTCTTTGGCTACTGGCGATGCAAATGCATCCTACTTTTATCCTTCCATAGGCGGCAGTTTTATATTTTCGGAACTGTTGCCAGAAAACTGGAAAGATATTATTTCTTTCGGCAAGGTGCGAACATCCTGGGCAAAAGTGGGTAAAGGAACCGACCCGTATGCCACTAGTACAACATTATGGGCTTTTCAGGATTTTATTGGCAATTTTGCCGGAACAACCAACTATTGGTATCGCGGTAATCCTTACCTGAAACCGGAAATGACAACGTCTATCGAATTGGGGCTGGAAATGCGTTTCTTGAACGGACGCGGAGGATTTGACTATACGTATTATTCAAATGTTTCAAATGACCTGATTCTTAATCCACGTACTTCTCAGGCAACCGGCTACATTTTCAATTATACAAATATCGGAGAACTTTTCAACAAGGGTATGGAACTTTCTGTTACGGGACAGCCCATCAAGACGACTGATTGGACGTGGAATATGACCCTGAATATTGCAGGTAACAGAGGCAGGGTAGGAACTATCCATCCGGGTCTCCCAATTTTGTACGTAACCAGCGTGCAAGCAGGAAATGCCAAAGCGGCATCTTATGAAAATGGAGTCTTTATGGCTATTTCCGGCTCACAATGGTACCGTACGGACGATGGCAAAGTAATCTTACGAGCAGACGGTATGCCGACATACGACACCAATACATCAACGGCGACAACTTATTACCTGGGTGACCGAGAACCCAAATTTACCGGCGGTTTAAATAACAGCCTGCAATATAAAGAATGGGAACTTTCATTTCTGCTTGATTTCCGCAAAGGCGGAAGTGTTTACAACGGTACGGAACTTTGGCTAACGGAAAATGGTATGTCCACAAGGACTGAAAACAGGGAGTCGCTTACGATTACAGGCGTGGTAAATACGGGAACAACCGCCAACCCGGTTTATGAAGACCGCGAATTTACTTTCCAAGCAGACCAGATGTATAACATGACCGGCGGGTTACAAAGCGGCAGATACATTATTCAACAATACTGGGCAAGTGAATATATGAAAGAATCGGCTAACTTTATGACCGAAACCAACTGGTTGCGTTTGCGTTCGGTATCTCTGTCTTATAGTTTGCCAAAACAAATCCTAACAAAAACCAAAGTGCTGAAAGGCTGTACCTTCTCGTTCACAGGCACCAACCTGTTGCTATTTACCAACTACAAAGGTATGGATCCTGAAGCATCCGTGGCAGGTTCGGGAGTTGGCGGTTCAAGCTCGGTTGGTATTGAGTATTGCAATGTGCCGGCTACCGCAGGCATATCATTCGGTGTTAATCTTAAATTTTAGTCACAAACAAGTAATTAAGGAATGATTATGAAAAAAATAAATAAATTAGGAATATCATTATTGATGATATTGATGTTCGTTTCCTGTATGGATTTAGACATCAATACTGACACTGACAACCTCTCCAGTTCAACGGGGAGTATTGCCGCCCGTTTACCGGGCATGCAATTCTGGATGGGACATACACATCAGACTACCGGTTTTTTTGCGGCCATAATAAATCAGCAAATTACCCTGTTGCAACGCGACCCTGATCGGTACGGTTCGCTCGCTGAATGGGCAGCAGGAAACAATACGGCAAGTACGTATCCTTATCAGGCTTTTTATGTAGGTGCTGCCGGTACATTTGCCGATGTATATGACATGGCTAAACAGGAAGGAGCCTATCATTACATGGGTATAATAAAACTGTTCCGCGCCATGGGCTTTATGGTATTGTGCGACGTATATGGAGAAATGCCTTATAGCAAGGCATTGGGAGAAGATATCAATCCAACATACGATGATGGAAAAGCGCTTTTCAACGGAACTTTAGCCGAACTGGACGAGGCCATAGCATTGTTTAAACAAACACAGGAAACCGATGCTAAAACATTGAAAGAAGGCGACACATGGAATGGCGGCGATGTGAACAAATGGATTAAATTAGCTTATGGAATGAAAGCCCGCTGGCTCAACAATCTGTCGAAAAAAGCAGACTTGTATAATCCTACTGCCATTTTGGAAGCGCTCAACAATGCGCCGCAAAGCAATGCCGACAACACCATCATTCATCACGAATACGCCACTGGCATAGTTAAAGATAATTTGTGGGGTGATGATATTAAATCCAATTACCTATATATTTGGTTAATGAACTGGAGTCGGGTGTATTATGTTACCAAATGGTATGCGGATTTACTGACCGATTTTGACGGTAAAGGAATTGTTGACCCCCGCGCCGACAAGTTAGTTCCGTCGGCACAAATAACAGGAATAAATGGCGGCAAGGAGTGGTTTCGCACGCCCGGCATAGATATGCAGTCCGACATTCGTATCGGTACCAATTTTAAAACTCCGGGACTGTATGATGCAACTATACACAAATGGACGGAGACCGCCACCACTGATTCTACGGTTATTTCATTACAAACAAAAGGTATCCACAGTCCAACTTATAGAGATGTTGCCGAAGACGGTACTTTCATTAATACGGGGACTTTCTATGTACGCTCGGATGCACCTACGCATTTATTGTGTTATCCCGAAATGTGTTTCATCAGAGCGGAAGTATTGCTTAAGCAGGGACAAACAAATCTGGCATTTGAGGCATACAAGGAAGGTATAAAGGCGCATATCGACTTGCTGAACGAAGACCTGACGGTAGGAGACGCCAATATTGCCAAAGCAACGATAACCGTTACGGAAAGGGATCTTTATCTTAATTCTGCGGCCATAGGTACGGCTGCCGATTTGACTTTGGGCAAGATTATGCAGCAGAAATTCATCGCTCTATCGTTCTCCAATCAGAACTGGAACGATATGCGCCGTATGGACTACAGTCCTGCTGTTTATCGCGGCTGGACAGAACCTTACGAACGCACAAGCGGCAATAATGATAAACGATGGATTCCGGCAGGTAAACAATACCGCCGTCTGGGATACGTTTCGCACGAATATAACTACAACAACGCCAATCTTGCAGCGTCCCATCCCAATGCATTGCTGGACGACATCCGCTCGTTCCCTGTATGGTGGGATTATCCGACCGACGATTATATTCCGGCGGAATAAAACGACACAAACCGTTGTAGTATAAAAAGACTGTCCGGAGAATTTTTCTTGATTCTTCAGACAGTCTTTTTTAATGGCTTTGATGTTTTTTATCCTCGCGAGGATAGTTTTTATCTTCCGGAAGATGTTTTTTATCTTCCCGTTGGTACGGTTGCCCTGTTCAAGAACTACAAATACGCGATAAAACAAAAATAATATCTACCTTTGCAACAGCAAAAACCGTTTAACAATCACAAACAAGATACAAATCAG
>JAIRYM010000087.1 GCA_031267615.1 Dysgonamonadaceae bacterium | reverse complement strand
TCCGTCCAGTTTTCCTGCGGTTCTTCGTTTGTGTAGCGGGCGGTCCACGCTTCGCTTTCGCCCATTTTTTCAAGCGGTTTCAGCAGATTGTTCTCAACGCCCATAAAGCGGAAAATCTTTCCGTCAACACGTAATGCGCCCAGCAAAGGGAACTCTTTGCCTGTCCAATGTGTCGGCTGTTTACCGTATAAAGTATCTCCAAACAGCCATGCATTGGTATACGTATCGATGTTGATGAGCGGATATGCTGGCGGCCGCAGACGGCTCGAAATGTGGGACTCGTTTTGTTCCGTACAGGAACAAATAATAATGACTGCTAAAAGGAAATATATTTTATTCATAATATTTATGTAGAATTTGCAAAAAATCAAGACTGCAAATATATATAAAATTATTAACTTTTATTACTGAGGATGCGTTTATTTTCAAATTCTGTCAAGAGAGAGACACATCCCTGCATCAGAAATCATCCGTTGAGGATGGCTTCTTTTATTTATATTGTCGGCTGTTTTTCTCCCCTCATCTCCGTTTTGTTCTCATAATTCACACTGTTGCTGACGGCAACATGAATGGAATCTTCTTCAAAGCGACAGGTAATAACTTCCGTATGGGGCGTTTCGATGTATCGCAGATGGAAAGACAAGGTTTGTTCGTCCGGCCAATGGTAACTTCCATAAACCTTAAAAGGAGGAAATTCTTTGAAAGCAGCGGTATTGGGAACTAAACAAGGAGCGGGTTGGCTTGTTTCGCCGGCAAGCCATTTTTCTCTTCCGAAATACAATGGGATGCCAAAGCCGCCCAAGATGCAGGTATCTCCGGTAATTTGCAGGGATAATAGCCTGTTTTCTTCGTTGTGAGAAAGCCGGTAAATCATTGGGTCTTTTAAATTGATTTCCCGGGTAGAAACAATGCCTTTCGGCGGATTGATCGCTAAGGAAGCCAATTTTTGACGCAAAGCGTTCAGGGCGTTTTTGTCGGAAGGCAATGCTTCCGGATGCATGGCAGGCAGCAAGTAATCCCAAATCAGATCGACTTCTTTTTGCATATTGTATGCATTGGCTTGTACGGCAATGACGGCGTCCTGTTCGGGCATGACAACGATGAGTTGCCCATAAGCGCCGTCAGCGCGAAAGGCGTTGTTTCTGCATCGCCAAATCTGGTATGCGTAACCTTGCAGCCAATCGTTTTTCCCTTTTTCTTCAAGGGTAGCGTTGGGATTTTGATAAATCTTGGCCGTAGTTGCTTCTTCAATCCATGCTTCGGGCAATAACTGTTTGCCGTTCCATTTTCCTTTTTGCAGATAGAGTTGTCCGAGTTTTGCCATATCTTCGGTATGTATTCTTAACCCCCATCCTCCGGTATTGATGCCTTGCGGACAGATTTCCCACTCGGCGTCCCGGATGGCTAAAGGTTCAAACAATCTCGGACGGAGGTAATCCAACACCCTTTGTCCGGTTACTCGCTGGATGATCGCCGACAACATGTAGCTTGCCATTGAATTGTAAAGGAATTTTGTACCCGGCTCATACACAATCGGAGCTGCCAGAAAATTTTTCACCCACTGATCTCCTTTTGAAATAGACAATGGTTCGGGACTCTGTCCCACTGTCATGCTAAGCAGATGCTTGACGCATAATCGCGATAAATAGGGCGAAATGGAATCCGGCAATAAATCGGGGAAAAAAGAAATCACCGTATCGTCGACGGATAAGCGTTTTTCACTTACGGCAAACCCAACAGCCGTAGAAGTGAAAGTTTTGCTGGTTGAATAGACGGTTTGTGTCAGTTCCGGCTGATAGGGATCCCACCAACCTTCTGCAATGACTTTCCCGTGGCGAAGGAAAATAAAACTGTGCCATTCTTCCCCGTTTTGTTCGATGGCTTCTATAAAATTTAAGAGAGCTTGTGAAGATACTCCCTCTTTTTCGGGAATGCTTCGTTGGAGCGAATCTGCTGTTTTTGTGCCATCGGTACAAGCAAAAAAACATAAAAATAAGCAAATGATACCTGAGTTTACGGTCTTTTTCATGTGTATATTATTAAAAATATGATTCATTGTATTTTGTATGAATGCAAAGATATTGATAATTTTCTCATTTTTCGCCAAATAGATATTGATAATTTTCTCATTTTTCGCCAAATAAAAAAAGAAACTGTATCCGATACAATAAGCCTTGTTCGGTTATCGTATTTTATACAATATTTAATTAATTGTAATAAAGTTTCTTGCAAAAAAAATTAAAATAAAAGTTGATTTATAAAAAATAATGTTTACATTTGTAACCAAAATAAATGCCAACAAAAAATATCAATGGAGAACAGTATGGATTTAACCTTCATGAAAACGCATGTGTCGGTGGATTGCGTAGTATTTGGTTTTGATAAAGACCAATTGTACGTCTTGTTAGTCCAACGAAACACATTGATTGATAACGGGAAAAGCCTAAAGCTTCCCGGAAGTCTGATCTATCAACCGGAAGACGCCGACAAGGCGGCAAGCCGCGTCCTGAACGAACTGACCGGTATCCATAAAATGAAATTAAAACAGTTCAAAACCTTTACTTCACCGGTGCGTACCGCCGACAGCGACGACGTGAATTGGCTGGAATACGAATATCACAACAAGATTGACCGGCTGATCACCATTGCTTA
>JAIRYM010000081.1 GCA_031267615.1 Dysgonamonadaceae bacterium | reverse complement strand
GGTGCATTTTTTTATGTCTTAAAAATCAGCAATTATCGTGTCGGATATTTGACAAAGGTAACCCTGATAAAGTTATGATATTATGATAAACATTGCAAATAAATTGAAAATCATTTTTTTAATGATATATATATAACTTATATACAAATATTTAGCGTGTTATATATATATGCCCTCAGGGCATCCAATCTTTATTATTCATAGGAATAAAAATTAATTTGGTTATAAAATTGGTTAAAATTTGAGTTATTATTGACGGTTTGGGGAGACAAAAACTTGAAATTTGTCGACAAATTTTTAAAATAGGGAGACAGAATTCTAAATTCGGGAGACAGAATTTTAAAATAGGGAGACAGAATTTCAAATTCGGGCGACAAACACTCGAATTTGTCGACAGATTTTAAAATTAGGGCGACAAATTTCTGAATTCGGGCGACAAAATTTTGGATTCGGGCGACAAACACTCGAATTTGTCGACAGATTTTAAAATTCGGGAGACAAAATTTCAAATTCGGGAGACAAAATTTTGAATTCGGGAGACAGAATTTTAAAATAGGGCGACAAAATTCTGAATTCGGGAGACAAATTTCTGAATTCGGGAGACAAATTTTTGAATTCGGGAGACAAATTTTTGATGCGGGTAGACAGATTTCTGAAACTGTACGTACCAAATTTAAATTAAAAACACCGAAAAAAGTTTTGGGAAAACCCGAAAAAATTTTCATTTCACCGCAGCAAAAAGATAAACCGACCGAAAAAATTTTCGGCATGTTTAATACAGAATTTATAAGTAGATTGTCGGTTACTGGTCTGAGGGGGGTCGTGTGGCATTAATTGACACGTTTTTTCATGCGTCAATTGCGAATTTTTGAGGTAAAAATGTTCGTTTGCCATTTCCATTTTGTTATTAACGGCGACAAAGGTAAAACAAATTATTGTAATTGCAAAAATTTTTATTAAAAAACAGTACCTTTGCAACATCAAATCTATAAATTTCACAATGAAAAAAGTAATTGGGACAGGAGAAACTATACTTGACATTATCTTCAAGGGAGGGCAGCCGCAAAAGGCTAATCCTGGCGGCTCTGTTTTTAACGGAATGGTTTCTCTGGCTCGCGCCGGATTAAATGCCGTGTTTATCAGTGAATTAAGTAATGATGCAACCGGACATCTCATATTAGATTTTATGAAAGAAAACCGCCTTCTTACAGATTTTGTACAGATTTATGAAGACGGGATTTCGCCTGTCGCAATGGCATTTCTAAACGATAATAACGACGCAGAATATCAGTTTTTCCGAGAACCGACTGTTGCAAAAAAACAGTTTCTTTTGCCTGAAATAGAAGAAGGAGATGTGGTTTTGACAAGTTCATACTTTGCAGTAAATCCTGAAATGCGAAGCGAAGTACGGCGACTGCTCACACAGGCGAAACTTAACAAAGCGCTGATTTATTATGATATAAATTTACGACGCCCTCATGCTAAAGAGCGCGAACGACTGATGCCTGCAGTTCTCGAAAACTTTGAATTTGCAGATATTGTCCGCTGTTCGACAGAAGATATTAAACTCCTTTTCCCAGACGACACGGTTAAGACAATTTACAGTAAATATATTGACGGCAAACTGTTTATTGTGACCGACGGCGCGGGTGATATTTTATTGAAAACAGCCTGTTATGAAAACTATTATCCAGTTGAAACAATTGTTCCTGTCAGCACAATAGGTGCAGGCGACAATTTCAATGCGGGAGTTATTTATTTCCTTATAATTAATAATATTACAGATTTGAAAGATATGACCGAAACTCTTTTCGGAGAACTTGTGAACAGTGGTAAAAGCTTTGCGCAGGAGGTTTGTCTGTCGATCGAAAACTATATCCGAAATAGATTTTATATGTAACCAAATACATTAAATTATGTTCCAAACCCTGTTCAGTTTGCCATTCCTGCGATTAACACTTTTTTTTATCTTTGGAATATTTTTGCAAACGTATTTTGATTTTCATCGTTACTGGCTGTTAGTTTCAATAATTTCGGCTTCTTTGATACTGATATCTAATCTTTTAATAAGTTACAATATGCGATGGCTGTTTGGTTTCGGACTGTTTTTTCTATCCCTGTCTGCAGCAGGAACTCTTACTTTTCAATGCTGGCAAGAATCAGTCTGGCACGGCAGCAGCGAAGAACAGATATATCGAGTTCAGATACTTGACGATGCAGTCATCAAACCCCAAACGCTTATGTATCGAGTAAAAACAGGCAATCAGCAGGCGCTTGTTTATTTGCCAAAAGATTCTGCCACATTCGCCTTATATCCTGCCGATTCGCTGATTATCAGGGCGCGTTTTCGTCAAACAGATTTTCAGTATCATCGCAGTCATCTGATTGCAGCGACAGCTTTTGTCAGGGACTGGGAACAAATTGAACAGTCGAGCAAGCAGCCTTTCAATCTGCGCTTTACAGCGTTGAAATGTCGCCGCTATCTTATTGAGCATCTGCACAAAATTATTACTGACGATAAAGAATTTTCTGTTGCTGCCGCGCTAATGTTCGGTTACAGGGCAGAAATGGACAAAGATTTGCAACAGACTTTTGCAGCAACAGGTAGCGCTCACATACTGTCAGTCAGCGGACTTCATTTTTCAATACTTTATGGAATCCTTTACTTTATTTTCTCGTTTTTGGGAAACAGTCAACGAGGAATGATTATCCGTCAGGCGATTATACTTCCGTTGCTGTGGTTTTTTGCGTTTATGACAGGAATGCCGCCTCCAGTTGTTCGAGCCGCATCTATGCTAACTTTATGGGGCATTGGAAATTCTTTTCTGTTACAACCTTTCAGTCTGAATACGGTAGGCGTTGCCGCATTTTTTATGCTGTTATATAATCCCTACGGTCTTTTTGATGTAAGTTTTCAGTTAAGTTTTTCCGCAATGCTGGCGATTTTGCTTATTTATCCGAAACTGTTTGAATTATATCAGTCCAGAAATCCTGTATTACGGTACGTCTGGGGGATGTCGTGTGTTTCTGTCGCTGCACAGTTGGGGACTGCGCCGTTGAGCATTTATTATTTTCATCAATTTCCACTTCTATTTCTGCTTACCAACCTTTTCGCTATTCCTGTAACAGGTATTCTGCTCGGCTTGATTTCTGTTTCGCTTTCGCTTTATTTTCCTTTTAGCAGTCAGGAATGGCTGATGATACCGCTCAACAAGGCTCTGCATATTTTTATTGCTGTGCTTGAATGGTTTGAGTCAATTCCAAACGGATTACTTGTTACCGAAAAGTTTAGTATAGTCGATATGTTCTGCCTCTTTTTCTCATTGATTTCAGGCATTATGCTGTTCTTTCGCAAGCGAATTATTTACCTCTGTTTAATAGTAATTATTGTCTTATTCAGATTTTTTATAATGTGGAATATTTTTTAGAAAAAAATCGGAATAAATTTTGTGGATTAAGAAAAATGTTATACCTTTGTGCCGTGATATTTAACATGGTGGATGTAGCTCAGTCGGTTAGAGCATCAGGTTGTGGTTCTGAGGGTCGTGGGTTCGAATCCCATCTTCCACCCCTTTTTTTGTTTTCGTAAGGTTGAAATCCTTCGTGCCTTTTAGAGTACTTTTCCCAAAAAATCCTGTGATATTTAATTACAAGTTTCTCAAATCTGTTTTCGTTAAAATTTCTTATCTTCGCATATTCGTGCGCCATAAATGCTATGGTCTCTTCATTTCCCCATAAGCGCCGAAATCCGTAAGCGCCAAGTTCCATATCAACAGGCACAAAACGCATACGGTTAATATCTATCAGGCAAAAGATAAAATCTTGTCCAACCTGTCTGTACAAAATATTTCCAGGTGAATAATCAAGCGGCAGAACTTCTTTTTGGTGAATATCTGCCGTAAAACGAGCAAAAGCGGAGACAAGGGCTTCTTTTCCTTCAAGCGGCGCGTAACGTAATTCCCGCAAGATTCCCGGATATTTTTTATAAATCGAAATATAATACGATGCAGCCAGCATGCCTGACTGATGTTCTTCTATATAAGCAACAGGAACCGAGGTATTTATTTTGCGTTCAATCAAAGTAAGCGCGTATTTGTATGAACGTTCGGCTTTTGACGGACGCAAGCAGGAATAAATTATACCATTGAAAAAATGCGGAATCTTGAATGATTTGACAATGAGTTTTTCACCTTCAACGTCGAAAACTTTTATCTCATTGCGCTTTTTATAAATTACTTCTCCTTCTTTTTCAAAGATAAAAGGAAGTGCTTCGATAAATGTTTTCAGATGATTATATTCTTGATTTATAATTATTTTCATAAAACAAGTTGAAATATTAAAACTTGCTTGCTTTCAAAGCTTTGATGACAGCGTCAGAAAAACCGTTTGCTTCAAGTTCGTTCAGTCCGCGAATAGTAATTCCACCGGGGGTTGTTACTTTATCTATCTCTTTTTCTGGATTTTCTCCTGTGGCTTTTAACAATTCGGCAGCGCCAAGCATCGTATTGACGATCATATTCTGCGCTTCTTCCGGATAAAATCCCATTTCAACTCCGGCAAGCGTCGCAGCGCGTACATAGCGAAACAGGTAAGCGATACCGCAGGAAGTAAGCGTCGTACCTGCTGTCAGTTTACTTTCATCAAGCAGGATTGACATACCGAGTTCATCAAAAATCTTCACTATCAATTCTTTTTGTTCGTCGGAAGCATTCTCTGTCGCAATAAGATTCACGCTTTTGCGAATGGCTATCGCAGTGTTTGGAATGACACGAACAATGGTTGGAATATGATATTTGTCGGAATGTTTTTCGAACGATTTGGCGAGTGTTTCTATCGACACACCAGCCGCTATTGATATAATGATTTGCCGCTCATAATCCATACGAAACTTTATCCTGTCTATAATGCTGTCAACCAGCCACGGCTTGACAGCAAGCAGCACAATATCTGCCTCGCTAACATTATCAAAAGCGTCAAGCTCTGTTTTCAATGCGGGAATTTCTTCTTTTACGGCAGATAAAATATCAGGATTAATATCACTCACAGTGATGTCTTCATCACGAAAAACACTGCCTTTCACTAATCCGCGGACAATGGCGCCACCCATATTTCCACAACCTATAATTGCTATTTTCATACTTTTAAAATTCAGCCACAAAGGTACATAATAAATTTTATTTATACTCAAAAGGAAAAAATTTATTACTTTTGCATGTTTTTTAATTATATATTCGTTATGAAACATTTTTTCAAAATGGCACTTGCCTCAACAGTTGGGGTAATCATAGGAGCAATCTTTCTGTATTTTATTTCGCTTGTAATGTTAATCACAATAGTAATGGCAGTCGGCGGTGGTTCTTCAGCTAAACCTATTACGGAAACAACTATACTCGAAATCAATCTGACAGGTGAAATTGCCGACAGGCTATCACTTAATCCGTTTGATTTTTTATCGCAAACTGACAGTAAAAATTATGGATTGAATGACTTGCTCGCAGCAATTAAAGCGGCAAAGGAAAATAAAAAAATAAAAGGGATATACCTGAAAGTTGGTGCTTTAAGCACAGGCTATGCCTCATCTCAGCAAATCCGTCAAGAATTGTTGTCATTCAAGGAAAGCGGAAAAGTCATCATCGCTTACGGTGAAACTATTACTCAAAACGGATATTATATCGCATCTGTTGCCGACAAAATTTTTCTCAATCCCGAAGGTATTATCGACTTGCACGGACTCTCGGCGAATATTCAGTTTGAGAAAGGTTTTTATAAGAATACAGGTATTGATTTTCAGGTATTTAAGGTTGGAACATTCAAATCAGCAGTTGAGCCGTATATTCTTGATAAGATGAGCGAACCGAACCGGCAGCAATACACTGATCTGCTCAATGATATTTGGAAAACAATACTTGGAGAAATTGCCGAAAGCCGCTCTGTTTCAACAGAAATCCTAAACGGCTATGTTGATGAAGGCGTCGTATTTGCCAATCAGGCGACACTCGTCAAGAAAAAACTTGTTGATGAACTGAAATATTCTAACGAAGCAGAACTGTATGTAAAAGAGCAGATTGGAATTGACAAAGACGATAAATTGCGTACCGCTACAGTCTATGACGTCAAGGCTACAGATAAAACAAAAAAGAAGAATAAAGATAAAATCGCTGTCCTTTATGCCGAAGGTGTAATAACAGACATTCCTGCATTATCGTTTCTTTCCGGCGAAAGCAGCATTATGGCAAAAGAATATGTGAAAGAAATTGAGAAACTGCGCAAGGATAAAGACGTGAAAGCAGTTGTATTACGTGTCAATTCACCCGGCGGCAGCGCTTTTGCATCAGAACAGATTCATCATGCAATTAAGACACTAAAGGCTGAAAAACCTGTTGTAGTTTCGATGGGAACTGTTGCTGCATCAGGCGGCTATTATATTTCGGCAGGCGCAAGCAAAATCATTGCCGAGCCTGCGACTATCACTGGCTCCATAGGTATTTTCGGACTGATTCCCAATGCAGAACAGTTATCAAAAAAACTTGGATTAACTTACGACAATGTAAAAACAAACAAATTTGCCGATTTCGGCGGACAAACGCTTTCCATTCCGATGCTTGGCATTGGACTGTTTCCCTCTCGTCCGTTCAACGAAAGCGAATCGCGAATAGTTCAGACGTATATTGAACGCGGTTACGACACTTTTCTCTCTCGTTGCGCCGAAGGACGCGGTAAGACAAAAGAAGAAATCGACGCCATTGGACAGGGACGTGTATGGACCGGCAATCAGGCGCTTGCAAACGGGCTTGTGGATTCGCTTGGCGGTATCGAAGACGCCATAGAAACCGCTGCCAAACTTGCAGAAATTTCGGACTATTCACTCGATGAATATCCCGCACAAAAAACCGTATTTGAACAAATCCTCAGTTCTTCACTTGAAGAAACACGTTCAAGTTTAACAGGCTTCATTATGGGCAAAGAGAACTATCATAAAAAATTGCTGCTCGAATCGTGGACACACTACGATTTCAGACAGGCGATATTACCATTGGAATTTAAATAATATGCAAAATGCAGAATTCAGAAATTCAAAACATAAAAAATCGTTTTGTCATCATAGGAAACAGTCCTTTACTGAATCGTGAGATAGAGAAAACGTTGCGCATTGCGCCTACCGATTTGTCTGTGCTGATTATTGGGGCAAGCGGGGTCGGAAAAGAAAATTTTCCGCAAATCATTCACCAAAACAGTTTTCGCAAACACGGACCATATATCGCAGTAAACTGCGGAGCAATACCCGAAGGAACTATTGACTCGGAACTGTTCGGACACGAAAAAGGATCATTTACAGGCGCTCTGTCAGACAGAAAAGGTTATTTTGAAGTGGCAGACAAAGGCACTATTTTTCTTGACGAAGTAGGCGAACTTCCTGTTGCAACACAGGCGCGTCTGTTGCGCGTCCTGGAAAATGGCGAGTTTATCAAAGTCGGCTCGTCTAAAGTTCAAAAAACAGACGTGCGAATCGTTGCCGCTACCAATGTAGATTTAATTAAGGCGATAAGAAACGGCAAATTTCGCGAAGATTTGTATTACAGGCTTAACACTGTGCCAGTCAATATTCCCGCACTGCACGACAGGAAAGAAGACATTTTATTATTGTTCAGAAAATTTGCATCTGACTTCGCAGAAAAATATAAGATGCCTGCAATTCAACTTACCGACGACGCCCGTGAAATGATGCTTAAATATCGTTTCCCGGGAAATGTCCGCGAATTGAAAAATATCACTGAACGAATGTCTATCATCGAACAGGAAAGGGAAATCAATACCTCAATTCTGAAAAATTATCTTATTAATTCCGATATTTCACAACTGCCCGCTTTGCAGCATCAGGACTCAGAACAAAGTTTCAACAATGAACGCGAACTTTTATGGAAGATTTTACTTGACATGCGAAAAGATATAAGCGACCTGAAGCAGCAAATGTCGCCATCGGGAAATAATATCCCTGCGCAATCGACTGAAAAGGAAATCAATCATCCGGCTGTACTGAAACCGTCTGTGCATGTAAAGACAATAGAAAACACCGACAATGAATCTGTTCCATACGCAGACGAATATACGGAAGATGAAACACAGAAAACAGTTACTGTCGCTGCATTGCCCGAAAATATGACAATGGAAGATATGGAAAAAGAAATGATTCGTTCCGCGCTTGAACGTAATCGAGGCAAACGCCGCAACGCCGCACAGGAATTAAAGATTTCGGAACGGACTCTGTATCGAAAAATCAAAGAATACGGACTGGAATAACAACCGGTCAATTACTTCCAGTCATCTGTCCTGAAAGGCGACGCGGGCAAACCGGAACTGTCAGTGAGGTTACATTCGGGATTGTCCGCCCAGGCGTATCTCACAGCCACAGGATATTTCACATAAGACGAACCGACAGTCACTTCTGTTTCATTCTCCGCTGTAGCTGTCGCCCAATGAAAAACATGGTCTGCGCCGGCTATGGCAAAACCCCTGATTTCATTACCGTCAGAAGTTTTCAGACCGGTTGCCGTATCTTCAAACTTTACACGAATTTTATCGCCTTCTATTTGATAAGACCGATAAACCGGACCGGAATAAGAAACCTGTTTGCCGTAAGTTTTTGCCAGCGCGTTAAGCGCTAACCGCAAACCGACATCCTGCTTGTTTTTCGGGTGAATATCCTTCTCGTCGCCAATGTCGACAGTAACAGCCATTCCTGTGTTTTGCAAACGTAATGTCCGTAACTGCGCTTCCCGCAATTCTGCCCAGCGCGAGCTCTGTGGCTCCGGTTTGCGTTCCATAAAATTCGCCAGCTGCACGAAATAAAACGGGAAATTTTTACCCCATACGCTTCGCCAGTTCTGAATCATAAGCGGAAAAAGATCGCAATACTGATACGCCCGGTCGGCATTCGATTCGCCCTGATACCATATTGCGCCTCCGACAGTGAATGGAACTAAGGGATAAATCATCGCATTATAAAGCACGGTTACACGATTGGGATTACGCTTGACGGCGTCTGTTTCTTCCTGCTTCTGCAGTCTGTCAAGAGCGGCAGCAAAATCAGGAATCATTTCAACTGTTTCACGGCTTGTCCAGGCCTCTGCCACAGTGCCGCCCCAGGAGGTATTAACGAGTCCGAGAGGGACATTCAGATTACGGTAAAGATGTCGCCCGAAGAAATATGCGACCGATGAAAATTCAGCCACCGTTTCGGGCGAACATTCCTGCCATTTGCCATTCGATTCCTTCAAATCTTCAAGCGGCGTAACGGAGGTGTTTTTCTCGACCGTAAACAGGCGTATCGCCGGGAAGTCGGCATCAGCAATTTCCTGTTCCCAGTCTTTTACCTTGCCCCAGCCGGCAAGCGGCATTTCCATATTCGACTGTCCGGAACAGATCCAGACTTCTCCTATCAGTATATTTTTAATTATAATTTTGTCTTTTTTGCCGGATACGGTTATTGAATAGGGACCTCCTGCTTTGGGAGTCTTTATTCTTACCGTCCATTTGCCCTCTGAATCGGCGTCGGCATGATATGGCTGATTATCCCACGAAGTAATGAGTTTTATGCCTTTGTTTGCCTCTGTTTTGCCCCATACGGGCACCTCTGTCTGCTGCTGCAGCACCATATTGTCTGTAAAAATTTTCGCTATGCGGATTTCCGCTCTGATTCCGATTGCTGCTGAGAAGCAGATAATCAAAACAATCAATTTTCTTTTCATGTTTTTTTATTTTTAATATTAAACTTCTGTAAAAACGCGGACAAAATTAAGATTTTTTTTTGTACTGCGACCGTTTCAGTCTGAAATAACAGGAATCCTATAAGGAATGCGACTATTTCAGTCTGAAATACCAGGGATGCAAGTTGCACTGCGACTGTTTCAGTCTGAAATACCAGGGATGCAAGTTGCACTGCGACTATTTCAGTCTGAAATACCAGGGATGCAAGTTGCACTGCGACTATTTCAGTCTGAAATACCAGGGATGCAGGTTGCACTGCGACTATTTCAGTCTGAAATACCAGGGATGCAGGTTGCACTGCGACTGTTTCAGTCTGAAACGGTCGCATCCCAGTGCCTCTGCTATTTTATTATCATGATTTTGGTGACAACGCCCTGCTCGCCTCTTTCGGTGGCGGCAAAAACAGGGTAGATGCCGGATTTGACGGTGGCGCCGCTGCGGTTTTTGAGATCCCAGTCGAACTGACCGCCGCGGGAGAGGCTTTCGACGATGAGATTGCCGGCGAGGTCGGTGATTTTTACGGTAGAGTTCGGCATCAGTCCTGTGATGGTTACCAGATTGTGTTTGGAGGGATTAACGGGGTTGGGGGTGACGTAAACATTGCTGTAGTTTGCCTGACCGCGGGTGGCGCCGGTCATAAGGGAACAGAGACCACGGTCGGTGCCGGTGAAGAGCTCGCCTGTTTCGGGGTCAAGGGCGAGCGAGAGGATACGGTTGGACAGCAGGAGGCTGTTGTCGACGGTGTAGTTGCTGATCTTGATCTCGCCTTCCGATTCGTCGATGACGAAAAGCCCGAGGTTTTCCGTGCCTAACCATTTGCGATTGCCGGCGTCGACTGTAATGGCGTTGATGCGCTCTTTTTCGAGGATGTATTTGTTTTCGCCGTATTCGTCGAGCACGGTTCTGCGATAGCATTTACCGCTTTCTACGTATTGTGGGGAGGGGATGATGATCGGTCCGTTGTCGGTGCCAACCCAGATGTCTCCGTTTTTGTCTTCTGCCATGCAGAGATAGGTGGATACGTCGACCGGGGTGTTCAACTGGTCGATGAACTTGCTGGAAAAGCTGGAAAAATTGTTAGCTTCATCCACGACAAAGATTCCGACATTTGCGCCTGTGGATCCTATTCGCCAGATGTTCATCCATTTTCTGTTTCTGGAGTCTGTCAGGATGCCGTCTTCTTCTTTTCCGGAGATGCCTTCGTAATAGTGGCTCTGCCATTTGCTGTCGGCGGAGAGGACGGAGAATCCGTCTACTACTACGCTGTTGGCTACATAAAGGTTGTTGTTTTTGTCGAATGAAAGTCCGCCTGTTCTTACATAACGGTCGGGATGGCTGGAATTTGGAAGGGATGTTTGCAGCGAACTGTTGTTAAGGGAATGTAGTTTTATAAATTCATTGTTCTTAAATTCGTATACTCCTTCGCCCCAGCTGCTGACGAAGTAATGATTTGCATCGCGGGGATCTGCCGCTGCCGCCATCAGGTCGAGGCAGGGAAAGCCGGTCTGTGCGGCGACTTTGTTTTCGTCGAGATTGAACCACTGTCCTTTTTCACATATCATCAGCGTTCCGGATAATGAGAAGCGGTCGGCGGAGCGTCCGCCTCCTGTTATGAAAAGTTTTCCGCCGTCGAAAGACATCTTGTAATCTATATTCCGCTTGGGACTGTTGACCTTTATTTCATCAACTGTAACTGTATAATCATCATAACCGGCTGATATTTTTATTCCTGCCAGTCCTTTTCCTTTTGGTGCAATCCAGTACCGGTTTTCGGTATTGTTGCAGTCCAGATCATTGACTGCAAGCGGGAGGTGAGAGTATGTATTTTGGTCGTCATAGAAATAGATTTCGCCTGCGGCAAGTATTACCAGTTTGTCTTTATGGATAAACATCCTTAATGCTTCTCCTCTGAAAAAGGCGGGGGGCTCTCCCTGCTTTTTTATTGCAATATGATTCCAGTCGTAGAGCGCGAAAAAGCAGTCGTCGAAAAATAATATTTTATTTATCTGCCGCGGGTCGGACATGTCCTTGAAATCTTCTGCCGGATGCCAGCTGTCGCCGTCTTTCATGTTTGATTTAATATGCGCTTTCCTGATTCCGTCGCTTGTTGCGGCATAGATGGAATCGCCCTTTATACAGACAGAGCGCGTGTTCGCTATTCTGTAATCGCCGACCACAGTGCGTTTTTTGATGTCTATTTCAACTATTCCGAATGCTGTTGACAGATATGCGTTCCCGTTTATTATTTCAAGGTTGTTTATTGTCTTGTCGGTAATCTCGCGCTTGTCGGGGATGTCGGAGAGGTTGAAGATATTATTTTCGCTTTCAAAGATATCAATGTTGCCGCTGGAATAGACTAAGATCAGGGCGTTTGCTTCGCGGCAGTATTGCATGAACTTTATATCCGTGTCATGCAGTCCGCTGATGGTTGAATATGTTTTCACTTCATTGTCTGCTGGATTGAACGATAGCAGCGATCCGTCGTAAACGGCAAATATGAGGCGGGGTGTTTCTGCTACAGCGGTTGCTTCATTATAGGCGCGATAAACTTTCCAGTCTCCTGTTCCGCAAGACACTTTCGCCGGTAAAGACAGGACAAGTGCGCTCAGCAGGAATAATCTTATTTTGTCAGTTGAATTTTTCATATTACTTATAACGTATTTTATGATGAAAAATTATAATTGCCTGCGACGTTTATAGCCGGTAATAACTGTTAACTGTTAGCTGTCCGTAAAATCAGTTTTGCTGTGTCGGCATGGCGGATGAATCCCTGGAGGGCGTTTATGTGACGGACATATTCCTGCTCCGATATTTTGCCTTCGTCAAACTGTCTGGAAAAGTATGCTGTCTTGTCTATGAAACGCAGTTTGCTGCGGCGGTTAAGGCGTATTACGGAGGGGAATATCATAAATCCAAGCGCAGGAACGCCGTGAGAACATCTGTTTATCGTTTCCGGTTTCAGGCTGAGGTTAAGTCTGGAGTGCATAAACTCCGCGAACTGCTCGAAACAGCGGCGCATTGCCTGATAGCTGCTGCCGAAGATAAACATGTCGTCCATATATCTGACATAGCCTGTTTTCAACTCTTCGATTGCATAGTGGTCGGCAAAGGAGAGATACAGATTGGCAAAGTGCTGGGAGGTGAGGTTGCCGATCGGTAAACCGGCGCCGGTTTCTTCTACGCTGTATGAGTCGATGATGTTATAAAACAGGATCAGCAGCTGTTCGTCCTTATACATTCTCGCCAGTTGCCGCTTCAAAATATCGTGGTCGATGCTGTCGAAGTATTTTCTTACATCAAGTTTGAGATACCATTCGTGCTTTTTTGCCTGTGTCTGCATGTATGCTACCGCTGCAAATGTGCCTTTACCATGGCGGCAGGCGTAGGAGTGAAATATCTGCAGCCGCTCAAAGTCCTGTTCGCAGATATTCATCACGGCGTGCTGAACTATCCGTTCTTCAAATGCGGAGGCGCAGATGACGCGCTCCTTGGGGTCATAGACCTTGAAGAAATGATAGTTGCCGAAGGTAAATGTTTCGTCCTTCAACTGCTGCCCTATTCTTCGCAGGTTTTCATCGTAGTTTGCGGAGAAGCGCAGGATTTCGCGCTTGCACTGTTTCCTCTTCTTTGCTTTGTAATATGCGGTGTAGAGGTTGTCCGGTTCGTATATTCTGGAATAGAGATTGCCTTTGCGTTTCATTGTGCTTGTCGGTGTAAAAAGAAAAAACCCGGAGTGTTCAAATCCGAAAATCCATTCGGCTTACTGACCCCGGATTTAATTGCAGAAGTAAAGGCTTGCGCCTCGCCTCTGCGGTTGTGTTTGTCGCTCTTTGCAGAACGAAAGGAATAAAAATCTGTCTAATACTTGACATCCATCTAAAGTAATATGCTGGCGGGAAACAACCCGAAACCCATAGTTGTTGTTCCGGTTATACGGGTTGTTGTTGTTCCGGTTCGAAACGCGGCAGTTGTTAGCGTTATTGTTCCAGCTGCCGCCGCGAAGAACGCGGTTGGAAGAACCCCTTCGATTTTCATCCCATTTGCAGCGAAGGCTCATCGCCTTCTGCTGCTGACGGAGCTTTTGCCGCAACCGGTTGCGACTCTGCCGCCGTGTTTACTGCTTCGCAAAATACTTTCGCATTTTTGCTTAAACGTTTTTCATTTATTACCTTGCCGAGGGAACGGACGTTGCTTTCGGTGAGTTCCTCCAGTTTGGCGATTTCGGCAAGCTCGGCATCGTTGAAGATGGTGTAGGCGGGCTGGTTTTCTTTGTCTGCCAGGCTCCTGCGGACGGTGCGATAGCGCTCAAAACGGGCGAACTGCGGTTCGTCAAGAACGGTTTTGTAGTCTATCCTGTCTTTCTTTGCGAAACTGCCGGCGGCGGCAAAGGTGCTGCCGCCGGTGTTGCCGGCGATGTACTGGATGCAGTATATCCAGCTGGTATTGCGCGGTGTTTCGAGCAGACGTCGCTCAAAATCAACGATCTTGTGCGAGCGGAGAAATGTGTTCATTTCTTCTTCCGCTTCGGTATCGAAGACGGAAATGGTGTAATGTTTAAATTGCATGTGTGTGTTGTGTGAAAAAGTTTGCTCGCTCCCGTCTATTCGTTTCGCCTTACGCTATCGCTGGCTCCACTCATTCAGACGTTCGCTCGCTGTGAGGTTCTTTTCTCTTTCTCTCTCTCTTTTTGTTTTTGGGACTTAACGTCAAGTATTAGACTGGCGGGAAACAACCCGAAACCCA
>JAIRYM010000057.1 GCA_031267615.1 Dysgonamonadaceae bacterium | reverse complement strand
AACCCGATTGCGCCGGAATTTATGACGGACATCAGTGACGCATACGAAGCCTCATACACAATAATGTTAAATTTGAATAAAACGTGGATTCAAAAGCAGGGCGATTTCTTTGTCGAATCACCCATAATCCTCTTGGCATCAATTATTTGGTATATGAAAATCTACCAAAACGGCAAGTACTGTACCTTTCCCCATGCCATCGAATTTTTGAACCGGAAATACGAGGATATTTTCCCGATTCGAACGTCTTACCCAAAGTTGGAGAACTATTTTAGTCCGTTCATGGACGCATGGCAGGGAGGCGCCGCCGACCAGTTGCAGGGGCAGATTGCGAGCGCTAAAATCCCGCTGTCCAGAATGATAAGCCCTCAACTCTACTGGGTAATGACCGGCAACGATTTTACTTTGGACATCAACAACCCGGACGAGCCGAAAATCCTTTGCGTGGGCAACAATCCCGACCGGCAGAATATTTACAGTGCGGCTTTGGGACTATACAATTCCCGTATCGTGAAGTTGATTAATAAAAAGGGACAACTCAAAAGCAGTGTCATTATTGACGAGTTACCGACAATCTATTTCAGAGGATTAGATAACCTGATAGCCACCGCCCGAAGCAACAAAGTAGCTGTCTGTTTGGGTTTTCAGGACTTTTCGCAATTAAATCGCGACTATGGCGACAAGGAAAGCAAAGTCGTACAGAACACGGTGGGGAATATCTTTTCCGGTCAGGTCGTGGGCGAATCGGCAAAAACGCTGTCGGAACGTTTTGGAAAAGTACTGCAAAAACGCCAATCCATGACCATCAACCGGCAGGACAAATCCACCTCCATCTCCACGCAGTTGGACAGTCTTATTCCGGCAAGCAAAATCAGCAATCTGACACAGGGCATGTTCGTGGGTTCAGTCAGCGACAACTTCGACGAGCGCATCGAGCAGAAGATTTTCCACGCCGAAATAGTAGTCGATAACGCAAAAGTCGCCGCCGAAACAAAAGCATACAAAAAAATTCCCGTCATTGCCGACTTCACGAACGACGCGGGAAACGACATAATGCAGCAGGTTATCGACAACAACTACAACCAGATAAAAGCCGATGTAAAGCAGATTGTCGCAGACGAGTTGCAACGCATCGCCGAAGACCCGGATTTGCAGCATCTGATTAAAAAGTAACAGTAACAAAAAAAGAGCCGCAAGAAAAAACAATCTTTGCGGCTCTTTTTCAACTCAAAAAGAACAGCACCACTACCTTTTATCCAAAATCCCTACCTGCTCCCATTTTGAAGAATCGGTACTCATTTTGATTTTCTTTTTGAGTTCCTGAAACCGGTTACGAACTTCTATCAGTTTTTTATTGGCAGTTCGCGAAACCGATTTGGACTTCTCCACAATCTGTTCAAGTTCCTGATTCTGTTCGTTCAGCAACCTGCACTCGGATTCCAGTGTAGCGATTGATTGCTCGTTTAATCCTGCACTCGTAATAATTTCAGGTTTTTTGCGCAAGCCGGAAGTCAATGCTTCGGCTTTCTTCACCTGTTCGCTAATAACTTTTGACATAATAACTATTTTTTAATTTATAACACTATAAAACACTTTGATTTGCATTTTTTCGCTTGCAAAGTCCGCGGAGTATTGTTTTCTCGCCTTCGACCGCAAAAAATTTAAAACCAAGCAATGTAAAACTGTGTATCATTGCCTTTTTAGATTTGCCCACCGTACGAAATTCAAAAGCCGAAGAAATAATTTTGACAAGGGCATTTCTTTCTTCCTTATTTTCAACTTCTTTCATAATTTTTTCAGTCAAAACAAATGCTTCATCTTCTGTCAGTTGCCACACATTTTTGTCTGTCAATTCCTTTATTTCCATCATATTTATCTATTTTTTTAACTTTTTCATAAACTGTATGAATGAAGGAACAAAATCCTCAAACAAAGGATTATTTTTATTTCGCATCATTACATCACTGAATAATTTTAGTCCGATAACGAACTGAGTATTGTCATTCTCATTCGCAAATCTGCCGCTTTCCCTGATTATTTCTATTATATCAAGAACGTTATCATGATTTTCAAAATCGAATTCTATTAATTTTCCTGATTGATTTCCGTCTTTCAACTCAATTTCCCGAAAAAGGATTTTGTACTTGTTGTTTTTATTCTCTGTCATTTTTCTGTATTTTTATTTTAGATTTAATTTATTGA
Source organism: Dysgonamonadaceae bacterium (assembly GCA_031267615.1). Taxonomy (GTDB): domain Bacteria; phylum Bacteroidota; class Bacteroidia; order Bacteroidales; family Azobacteroidaceae; genus Azobacteroides. The sequence continues at coordinate 442 of JAIRYM010000057.1, read as the reverse complement.
TAATAAAAAATATAACTCCAACAAGAACAGCGCAGACAGCCATTACAACCGCCGTTGAAACGAGAATATTGCCAATTCCGGCAAGCGGCATAACCGCGCCGCCGACAAGAAACGTCGCAGCGCCCAAAACCGCCGAAGCCGTGCCGCGATATTTTTGTTCCAAATCCAAAGCTAAATTCGTAGCAATGGGGAAAGTAGCCCCTGCAAACAGCAGCGAAAAGAACAACGCAACGCAGACAATGTAAATTTCAGCATCAAAGAGCAGCGTTACGCATGTAAGAAGCGAAAGACAAAGCAGTCCGATAACACTGTATTTTAAAGTTTTATAAGGATTTTTCAAACGAGCCGACAGAAGATTGCCAATCATTAAAGCCACTGCATTTACGGCAAAAATCACGCTGTAAGCCATCGTCGAAACGCCGTAATGTTCCTGAAAAATAAA
>JAIRYM010000123.1 GCA_031267615.1 Dysgonamonadaceae bacterium | reverse complement strand
GGTGCGCCCCTACGGTATACGGGAAATTAATAATTAATAATTAACCATTGCGGTTGTAATTGCAAACAATACAAGGGCAACCACAAGGGTTGCCCCTACGGTTTCCAATGAACCGGCGATAATGCGACAACTACACATTATTATATATATAACACCCGAAGAGATGCAAAATTTTACGAATTAAAAATTAAAAATTACGGCTTATTGATTGTGAATTACTTTTTGTATCTTTGTCCCTCTGTTTATAATAATATATTTATTTTTTATGAAGGCTAAAAAGATCGGGATAATGTTTATTATCTGTGTGTGTGTGGCGGCAACTGATGTTTGCGGGCAGGAAAAAGATGTTAGTACGGAGGTGAGGATGCTGCCGGCGCTGTACAGGGCAACAGGCGGCGCGAAACAGGTGATTGAACTGAAAACTGTGTATGAGGGCGATTCTGTATGGGCGGATATAAGTGCGGGAAACAGAACGCAGAAAGAAAAATTAGTGAAGGGCAAAAACAGGTTCCTGCTTGAGATTCCGGCAGTTGAGGAGCCGAAGGCTGTGACTGTTGCGATTGAATACGGAACGGTCAGGAAAACAGTTGACGTCGCGGTGAAGCCCGTGCGCAGGTGGCAGCTAAACTATATGCAGCATACGCATACCGACATAGGGTACACGAGACCGCAGACCGAAATTCTTGCCGAACACCTGCGCTACATAGACTACGCGCTGGATTACTGCGACGCGACGGACGGGTATCCGGAAAACGCGAGGTTCAGGTGGACATGCGAGGTGTCGTGGGCGGTGAGCGAATATATTAAGACGAGACCGGCGGAACAGGTCGCGCACCTGAGAAAGCGCGTCGCGGAGAGGCGCATAGAACTCGCGGCAATGTATCTCAATTTCGATGAATTGCCTGACGAGCGGATGCTCGCCGCTTCACTGCAGCCGCTCGGGGAGTTCCGGCGGGCGGGAATGAAATCCGAAATCGCGATGCAGAATGATGTGAACGGAATAGGCTGGTGTTTCGCCGAATATTTCGCCGATATGGGCGTAAAGTACGTCAATATGGGGATTCACGGACACAGAGCGCTGCTGCCGTTCGACAAGCCTGCCGTCTTCTGGTGGGAATCGCCGTCGGGCAAGAAAATACTTGCCTGCCATGCGGAGATGTATCTCTTAGGTACGTACTTCGGCGTCGCGTCCGGGAATTTTGCTTACTTCGAAGAAAGAACTCTCGGATACCTCTCAGATCTGGAGACGCTTGGCTATCAGTACGATATAGCGGTACTGCCCCATTCGGGATATATTACCGACAACTCTTCCCCGTCAACCAATATCAGCGATCTGATCAGGCAGTGGAACGATAAATATGAGTACCCTAAACTCAGGACAGCGGTTGCAAGCGACTTCTTCCGCGAGATAGAATCCCGGTATGCCGACAGTATCCCCACCATTCGCGGTGCGTGGCCGGACTGGTGGACTGACGGCTTCGCGTCCGGAGCGCGCGAAGCGGCAGCGCTGCGCATCGCAAACTTTGATGCAGGCGCCATACAGACCTGCCTCTCGTTTGCCAAAATATCAGGCTCAAAAATCCCCGATTACGTCGCCCGTCAGCAGGAAGAAATCAACCGTTCTCTGCTCTTTTACGGAGAACATACCCTCGGCTACAGCGAAAGCGTTCGTGATCCGTACGGCAGCAAGACCTGGGAACAGCGATCGCTCAAACAGTCTTACGCGTGGGAGGCGTACCGCCGTTCGGGAACGTTCGGCGAGGCGGTAATGGGTTTGCTGCAATCGCATATCCCGAAAACCGCGGCGCCTTCAATCGCTGTATTCAACACTTTGAACTGGAGCTACAGCGGTATTGCGAAGGCTTACATTGATCACCGGATGCTCCCCCCCGGCAAGAAATTCGAGATCGTCGATTCACAGGGACGCGTCCTTCCGGCTCAGGCGGGCGAAAGCCGTTCCGACGGGACATACTGGTCGATATACGTCCGCGATATTCCTCCGCTCGGATACGCGCAGTATTCCATCCATGTAAAAGATGAACCTGCCGACCTGCCGGATACTCAGACAGAGTTAAAGCAGTCGCGGGTAGAGAACGAATGGTATATCGTTGACTTCAACAAAAAGAAAGGGACCATCAGCCAGCTGTTCGACAAAGAATTAAACAAACCGCTGCTCACATCCGGCGCACAGTGGGAGTTGGGAGAATTTATCTACGAAATAATAGACAGTCGCTCAGCGATGGAAAAATACAGCGCACCTCAGTCGCTTCGCCGTCCGCCGGAGAAAATGCGGTTCGACCGGTTCGAGAGAGGACCGGTCTGGGACACATATCGTTTTGTCGGAGAAACCGCCGCCGGACGCGAGCCCGACAACCTGACTGTTGAATATCGCCTCCATTCCACGAGCAAGAGGGTAGAAATAGTGTACAGTCTGCGCAAGAAATCCGTGACCGACCCTGAAGCCGTCTATATATCATTTCCTTTTGAGGCAGCAAACGGGAAAATACATCTCGATGTACCCGGCGGCACGATTGAAGCGGGCAAAGATCAGATCCCCGGATCAGTAAACGACTGGTATACAGTTCAGAATTTTGCTTCAGCGCTCAGCGACAGTGGACAGACAGTGATAAGCAGCCGTGAGATTCCGCTTATGCAGTTTGGCGCCATCAACACCGGTCGCTACATCAGGGACGCCGTTCCTCAATCTGCCAACATGTATTCCTGGCCCATGAACAATTACTGGACAACGAACTTCAATGCCGATCAGATGGGCGGTACAGTTTGGAGTTACGTCATCAGTTCATCCTCCAGCAACACAGTAGCATATTCAACCCGTTTTTCACGCGAGAATAACATTCCTCTTCTGACTCGCGTCCTTCCTGCTTCCGTAAGCGGAAAGACAGACGTGACGCCTCCCGTTTCACTTCTTGAGATAATGCCTCAAAATCTGCTTCTGGTAACAATGATCCCCGTTGCAGGCGAGAATGCGGCGATACTCCAGCTGCGCGAGATAGAAGGAAAGCCGGCAAGGTTGAACATTGTCTCCGGCCGGATTAATATTCGCAAAATATCGGTATGCGACGCCACAGGTTCCCCGCTGCCCAACAGTCCGGCGCCGGAATTTAAGCCGTTGGAAAACAAGTTTGTAAAGATTTCGTGGTAATTCTTTAATATTGCGAGGTAAATCGTTTAAAAATCAAAATCGCTGACTCCTTATATCAAAGAATCAGCGATTTTTTCAAGTGGTGCCACCAAGAATCGAACTAGGGACACACGGATTTTCAGTCCGTTGCTCTACCAACTGAGCTATGGCACCTTTTTTTTCTATGCGGATGCAAAGGTACAATATTTTTTTTAATCTGCAAGTGTTTTTGAAAAAAAAATATTTTCGGTGCAATTATCTGTTCCACCCCTGCGCAACTAACGGCGCTTCTGTTCCGTCTCGGGCAATCAGACTGGCTCCTGCCTGCGATTCACAGATAAAACCGATGATTTTTATACTGTCTAAATCTTCTGCTTTCCCGTGAAGAGCAAGAGGAACGGTAAAGAGCAGTTCATAATCCTCGCCGCCATTCAATGCCGCAGTAGTGAGGCTCATATTAAACTGCTCCGCCATCATCGCCGTCTGATAATCAATCGGCAATCTGTCTTCATAGATTCGGCAACCGACAGCGCTCTCTTTACAAATATGCAACAATTCAGACGACAGTCCATCTGAAATATCTATCATCGAAGTAGGCAATATATTTTCGTCATTCAGAATTTTAATAATATCTCGGCGAGCTTCAGGTTTAAGTTGTCGTTCAAGAAGATATTCTTTGCCGCCAAAATCAGGTCTAAAATCCTTATCGCCATCGAAAACAGCCTTTTCCCGTTCGAGGAGTTGAAGCCCCATATAAGCAGCGCCCAAGTCTCCTGAAACGCATATTAAATCAGTATTATTGGCTGTATTGCGATATACTGTTTTTCCTTTTTCGCTCTCGCCGATACAGGTTATTGAGATACAAAGTCCTGTCATTGAAGCAGACGTATCGCCTCCTGCTATATCAACGCCGTAGACCTCGCAGGCAAGTCGCAGTCCTTCATAAAAATCTTCCAGATCTTCTACGGAAAAGCGTTTCGATACACCAATAGAAACAGTTAATTGTTTAGGCTGCCCGTTCATTGCATAAATATCGGAAAAATTGACGACAGCCGATTTGTAGCCCAAATGTTTGAGCGGTACATAAGTCAAGTCGAAATGAATACCTTCGAGCAATAAATCGGTTGTAACGAGCGTTTCTTTTTCTCCGTAATCAAGTACGGCTGCATCATCGCCAATGCCGCGAACAGTACTGCTGTTATGGATTTTGATATTTTCCGTCAGATGACGTATCAGAGCAAATTCGCCCAACGTAGAAATTTCAGTCATGTATGTTAAATTTTAGGACAAAGGTACTGTTTTTTACGGAATTTTGGAAAATACTTTCTTGATAAAAAAATAAATACCTTTTCTTGTTTTCAATCCACACTCAAAATCATCTGTTTTTTTTGAGCAATATTTCTCATATTAAGGATTGCATAGCGCATTCGTCCCAGTGCAGTATTGATGCTTACACCTGTAATATCGGCTATTTCCTTGAAACTCAAATTCTGATAATAGCGCAAGACAAGCACTTCGCGCTGGTTTGCAGGAAGATAATCAACTATTTTCTTTACATCGGAAAGTATCTGTTCTTTCACCATTTTATCTTCCACTGTTATGTCTGAAAAGCGGGCATTGTTGAACAGATCAACATCACATTCATCGTTTGAGATTGTCTGTTCGTTTTGTCCCTGACGGAAACAGTCTATAATCAGGTTATGTGCGATACGGCAGAGCCACGCATGAAACTTGCCGGTTTCAGTGTATCGTCCCTGTTTTATGGTAACAATAGCCTTGACGAAGGTATCCTGAAAAATATCTTCGGCAAGTTCCTTGTTTCTGACTATGAAAAAAATGTAAGAATAAATGCTGCTTTGATGACGGTTTAGCAAAACATCAAAAGCAGCATTATTGCCTTCTGCATAAGCAACAACCAACTCTTCGTCGATCATTCGTTTAAAATCAACCATTACTTGTTTAATTTAAAATTCAGAGTAATGTTTTATTCTATAGGCAAATATTTTTTCTAATTAAATTTAAATTCAGCCTGCGAAGTAAGCAAAAATTATTCATACGACCAAATTTTTGTGAAAGATTATTGATTTCTTAGCGTTTTTTTATATCAATTCAAAACTTATATCCCAATGTTAGCAGGTATTTTGAAACATTATTTTTGAGCGTTACAGGTGTCGATGCAACAAGTGGTTCGTAGAATCGCGGTGAATAAAAATATACATCATCTTTCTGGATGCGATGTACGTAAGCAAAATCAACATAGAACTGTGGTGTAAATTTGTAGCCAATGCCTGTTGTCAGATATGTTGTATTACCGTCAATCGTGTAATTAGGAATAGTGCCGCTGGTTATTATTTCGGTCTGTCCGTCAGCAATTTCATCTTTTATTCCTGACTGTTTCCAAGCATACCCCAAACGCCCTGAAAACTGTGAAGTAAAACGATATTCTAAACCAGTCCTTAAAGTTTGCGCCCACCGATAACCATCTTTGATTAATTTATTGTCGTATGACGGATTATAGTTGTCATCATAAAATCTGGAATATCCGTAATCTTTCAGTTCATAATCTACACTGATAATGGCGTTGCTGCCCAAAACAGCTGCCCAACTGAATGTCCACAGTCCGGACGAGCGGAAATTGTAGTCGAATGTACTTTTAGGGGTAAAAACATTCCTATACTGATTGTTTTTCTGTAATATACCTGCAGAAAAATAATCTGTCATTGAGTACCATGTAGGAGAATGCCACGAAATACCCAGACGTATTTCATCTATCGGGCGGTAAATAATTCCAAGTTTTATCTGCGCTCCTGTGCCTTCTGTTGAAAGAAAGTTTTCAAGAGTAAAACCATCGCCATTAGAGAAAGTTTCCGAATAATACGAGCCTCCGTTTAATCTGCATTCAAGCGTCGCTAGCGCCAAAGTTGCACCAAAATAAAATTTATCGTCATAGCTATAACCCAATGCAAAGTCATAATAACTGATATTGCCCACCTCGTAAACATCAAGTGCAGCATCGGGCGAGCCACTGATGGTGCTTGCATAATCATACAATGGTTTGCCTTCGTCATCAATTCCATTGTTATTCCCTATAAGATAACCGTTATATCCAAGAATGCTCAACCATCGTGGACTCTCGTAATCCTGAAAATAATCTTTTCCATCCCAGTAGTCATAATTGATACCATAAGTTATATCTGCAATATAATCTGTCAGTGATGAATTCATTCCATTTGCCCTCGCGATATATTTTCGATTATAATTTTTTACTCTGTTATAATTAAAACCAAAATTGAGTTGAGAGCCTCCTTTTTTGAGAGAAAGAGGAATGTTACCTACGTAAGAAAGATTATCTATTGTGAAACTCGTTTTACTGATATTTTCCGCTGTTTCGCCTGCGCCTATCTTTGTGTTATGAAGCGTAACAGCAGCATTCAGCACGACTTCCGAAGATTTATATATAGCAATTCCTGCAGGGTTGATTGCAACTCCCGTCGGGTCGCCGCCGAGAGCTCCAAATGCACCGCCCATCGCCTGTCCACGAGCCGTCCCCGACAAATCGTTCTGTGAATAACGAAATGCCTCCACTTCACCTTGTCCGTAAGTGTAAACACACACTAAAACCGCTATTAAAAATAACAGATACTTTTTCATTTTATTAAATATTAAATATAAAATATTAAATATAAAAATTTTATCTTCTGCCGCCACCGCCGCCACTTGAACGGCTACTGCCACCGCCAGAAAATCCACCACTGCTGCTACTGCGCGAAGAACTTCCGCTGTTGTAAGATGACGAACTACTGCGTGATGAACTACTGTTATTGTCGTATGAAGATGAACGGCTACTACTGCTCTGCGAAGGCGATATGCGAGTTTTGGATACTGATGAAGACGAACTTTCAGAACGATCACCGCCCGACTGTGAACGACTTACAGTGTTGCCGGAATCATATCTGTTGCTACCGCGTGAACTTGATACACCGGAAGTTCTGTTGGAAGCTGAATTGCGGGAAGAAGATGAAGAAACTGCACTTTCTCTATTTGCCGAACTGCGACTGACAGTTGTAATATTATCGCGAGAAACACGTGCTGATGAACTGCGCGAATTGGTATATCCACTACTGCGTGATGCAGAGGAACGTCCGTTTGACGAAGACCGTGAGATATTTCTACCCGATGTGTAATGACTTCGGCGTCCATTGGAATAATAGTTACTTGCATAATGAGGATAATGATGGTGGTGATGTCCATACCAACCTCCATAATAGCTGCCCCAGTATCCATAATGTCCGTAATAACCACCATGCCAAGATGAATACCACGGATCGTACCAGTTATAGTGCCAAGGCGAATACCAACCTGTATACCACGGATAATACCAACTCGAATAATAGTATGGATGACTCCAATAGCCGCCATAATATCCATCGTAATCATTGACGGATATATAGACGTTACTGTTATCGTCAGGCTTGTCGAAGTTAAGTTCATAATCTTGTCCGTTATACGATACATTCATATTGTCTGTGCCTGAAACAATTATTTTTTCGGGATTGTGAAAGCGGACAATGCGTTGAGTCAAATCACCATCAACGTATTCGTATGTCGTATAACTAACTGCCGTATCCACAGGCTCTTCGTAATCGTTACTGTCGGTGTAGCGGCGATTATATTCGTCCACATCGCGTTCATTTATTATAACTGCCTCAACTGTAACAGGCTTATCTCTTTTGACGGCAGTTGCAGTCTGCATGGAAGTTGCAGGTTGCGCTTGTGCAACATTCTTATTTTTCGACGAATAGTAAATATCATCGTCGAACGTATTGCTCTGTGCTGCCACAGAACATGTAATGAAAATCATTACTGCTGATAAAAACCATTTGTTCGTTTTCATAATGACCGTTTATTTAATATTAATGTATTCAATAAATTCCATTCTTTTGACATACTGTAAATGTCAAAGTTTAAAAAGCATTGCATATTCAAACAACAAAGGTATGAAATTATTCTAAAAATTTCATACTATATTTTGTCATTTTTCCAAAAAATCAATATCTTTGTATCCAAATTCTAAAATGTTGTATCAATTGTATGAATAAAAAAATATTCTCTCTGTTTCCTGTACTTGTCTTCATTCTCTTGTGTTCCTGCAATCATCAGAATAGTGGGCCTGCCTCAATCATTAAAAAATATATAATTTACTTCACCGAACCACCCAAACGCATCCCCTCTAAGTTTTTAGTCGATGCACCCCTCTATTCATCTAACCGATTGGAACAGGCAGAACCGTATTACAATCCTATCCTCGCCTTTATGCCCCGCAGGCACTATTATTCCGAAAAAATTGCAGGCATACCCGAAGGCGTGATTTATCCTGTCGGTATAGGTTCGCTCGGCATCGAAACTACCTTTTGGGGCAATTTTGTGCAGAGGTACAGTAACGCCTCGTATTTCCTTGTCAATATGGCTTCCCATTTCTATCGTACTTATGATACAGAAGTGAATATAAAATATATCAACAATAATTATCGTAGCTTTTTATGAGAATCATATCATTGTCTTTTACTGTAATAATTTTGTTATCTTGCTCTGTTTCATATAAATTCGAGGGAGGTAGTATCAACTATGACTTGACGAAAACTATACATATTTCAGAATTTCCAAATCGCACGGCATATTCACCTACTCTTTCGCAAGTATTTAATATAGCACTGCGCAAAAGATTTATAGAACAAACGAGGTTAAAAGAAGTAACAAGCAATGCAGATATTGAACTTGAGGGCGAAATCAACGGTTTCAATCTGCAAGGTATGGCTGTGAAAGAAGATGCTTACAGTTCAACTACCAGATTAACTATTTCTATACGTGTGCATTATGTAAATAATAAAGAAACAGGAAAAGATTTGGACAGGACATTTTCTGCATTTAAGGAATTTGACAGCAGTACATTCAGCGATGCTGTTCAAGACCAGTTAGCAAAAGAAATTGTAGATGAGATTGTGGATATGATTTATAATGAAACAGTTGCAAATTGGTAAATAATGCGAAATTTCGACAAATTACGGGAATTGATGAGTGAAACAGCGAAGTTTGACAAAAAATCGCTATTGTACCTTTCTGACACAGTGCGCGAATATCCATGGTTTCAGACAGCTCAACTGCTTTACACTCTGAATCTTCTGAATTTGAAAGACGCTCATTTTCTGTTTGAACTGCGAAAAACAAGCGCCTGCCTTAATGACAGAAAAAAACTGTTTTTCCTTGTTGAAAACAGTTCTTTCAATTCTCGTCTGATGGAACTTCTTGAAAAAGAGCCTGATGGCGATTTAGATGCTTTCGATAAAATTGATTCTTTCCTCGGCGGCAGTCCAATGTCTGATTTGCAGTCTGATTCGCTTGTTTCCAATGATTATATGACTTATCTGCAAACAGAACAGGATGAAAAAAAAATCGACGAAGCAAATCTTCTCAAAAATCAGGATGCTATCGACAAATTTTTAGAAAATGAAAAAAATATTTCATTCCGCATGGAATTGACCGATTCAGAAAATGCGAAGTCTGCTATAAATACTTTAATAGTAGATGATTACGAATATGATGATATGGACTTATTTTCAGAAACTTTAGCAAAAATTTATTTAAAACAGGGCAAATTAGACAAGGCTTTGGCAATTTTTTGTAAGTTAAATTTGGAATTTCCAGAAAAAAGCAGTTACTTTGCACCCCAAATTCAAGCAATAAAAGATTTGATAATTAGTAAAAACAAAACATAATAAAAAAATGTACACATTTTGTTCAATTTTAATCGTAGTAGCGTCTATAGTTTTGGTGTTCTTTGTAATTATCCAGAACTCAAAAGGTGGTGGACTTGCAGCAGGATTCTCATCTTCCAATCAAGTAATGGGTGTCCGCAAAACTACTGACTTTCTCGAAAAGGCAACTTGGATTTTGGCAGCTATTGTCGTCCTTTGCAGCATTTTTGCCTCAATAGGATTTCGTTCAGAACATAGCGGCAGTTCCAGAAATGCTATTGAGATTCCAAATATAGCTCCGGCAGCTGACCCAAATGCTACTGCGCCTTTTGGTACAGCAGTGCCGCAACCTGCTACAGAACAGCCCGCTGAATAAAGTTGTTTTTGGAAATCACGGAAACATAATAACAGCAAAATTATTGTAAAGACGTGGTAAATGCTACGTCTTTACTTGTGTTATTTTATTTTTTCCCCTGCCTTTTCCTCTCTGTTTCGTCAAGAGTGATTTTGCGCAGACGAATGGCTTTCGGAGTAAGTTCAACGTATTCGTCTTCCTTAATATATTCGAGCGCCTGTTCGAGGCTGAAGACAACGGGAGGAGCGAGCCGAGCTTTGTCGTCGCTGCCCGAAGCGCGGACATTGGTCAATTTTTTCGACTTGGTAACATTTACCACCAAATCGCCTTCTTTGCTATGTTCGCCTACAATCTGACCTGCATAAACGTCCGTCTGCGGATCAATGAAAAACTTGCCACGGTCTTGCAACTTGTCGAGCGCGTAGGCAAAAGCATTTCCTGTTTCCATAGCGATAATTGAGCCATTTTGCCGTTTTTCTATTTCGCCTTTCCAAGGTTGAAATTCAAGAAAACGATGAGCCATTATCGCTTCGCCGGCAGATGCAGTAAGAACATTGTTACTCAAACCGATAATACCACGCGAAGGAATAATAAATTCGAGATGAATACGGTCGCCTTTGCGCTCCATCGACTGCATTTCGCCTTTGCGGCGCGTAACCATATCAATAATCCGGCTCGATGATTCTTCGGGAAGGTTAATCGTCAATTGTTCAACAGGTTCACGTTTCACTCCGCCGTTTTCTTTTATAATAACCTGAGGTTGACCTACTTGCAATTCGTATCCTTCGCGGCGCATTGTTTCAATCAAAATAGAAAGATGAAGAATGCCGCGTCCGAAAACTGTCCATGAGTCGGCTGAATCGGTGAGTTCGACACGCATTGCAAGGTTTTTGTCCAGTTCCCTCATAAGACGCTCGTAGATATGGCGCGATGTAACATATTTTCCATCTTTGCCGAAAAACGGCGAGTCGTTGATCGTGAAAAGCATCGACATTGTTGGTTCGTCGATGGCGATAGGCGGCATTGGTTCCGGGTTTTCGAGGTCTGTGATTGTGTCGCCTATTTCAAAACCTTCTATACCGATTATGGCACAGATGTCGCCTGAGCTCACGGATTCTACTTTCGCTCGTCCAAGTCCTTCAAAAACATTGAGTTCTTTGATGCGCTGGCGGACAATAGAGCCATCGCGTTTGCAGAGCGCTACGTCGGCGCCTTCGCGGAGAGTACCGCGATGCACTCGCCCGACTGCAATTCGTCCCACGTAGTTTGAATAGTCGAGCGACGTGATTTGCATTTGCGGAGTGCCTTCGATGACGACAGGCTCGGGTATGTGTTCGATTATTGCGTCGAGGACGGGAAAGATGTTGTCCAGCGGTTTGTGCCAGTCGTCCGACATCCAGCCTTGCTTGGCAGAGCCGTAAACGGTACTGAAATCAAGTTGTTCTTCCGTTGCGTCGAGGGCGCACATCAGGTCGAAAACCATCTCCTGCACTTCTTCCGGGCGGCAGTTTGGCTTATCGACTTTGTTTATTACTACCACAGGTTTTTTGCCCAGTGCGATTGCTTTTCCGAGTACGAAGCGGGTTTGTGGCATCGGACCTTCAAAAGCATCGACGAGCAGTAGTACGCCGTCTGCCATATTCAGCACCCGTTCAACTTCTCCGCCGAAATCGGCATGCCCGGGAGTGTCTATAATGTTGATTTTGTATCCTTTGTAGTTTATCGAAACGTTTTTGGCGAGGATCGTTATGCCCCGTTCACGTTCGAGGTCGTTGCTGTCGAGGAATTGGTCAAGGTCTGCTTTGTCGTCGCGAAACAGTTTGCCCGCGAGCAACATCTTGTCAACAAGTGTTGTCTTGCCGTGGTCAACGTGCGCGATGATTGCGATATTTCTGATTTTTTGCATAATTTTTTTGAAAAACGGGTGCAAAGGTACGAAAATTTTGCTGATAACATATTTAAAATCGTTTTATCCTGTCTGTTTTGTTTCGGAATGTGCCTCCCGATCTTGGCAGTCTTGTGCCGGTTTTATAAAAAATACTGCACTGAATGGGCTGTTTCAATATGTTATCACGATTTGTTAAAAAAAACATTAAGCAAAACTTTTAACAAATAATTTTGCCGTTTCAAAAATTTATATTACCTTTGCTGCCTATAATAACCAAAAAATAAAATGGCACCCGAATACTTCTACAGCAAAAATTCGCAATTGACACATGAAAAAATGTGTCAGTTAATGCCAT
>JAIRYM010000093.1 GCA_031267615.1 Dysgonamonadaceae bacterium | reverse complement strand
GCTTTCTGTATATTTTCCTTCGTTGCCGGAAGCGATTTATCGCTGAGTATTCCTGCCGAAAAAGAAAAAAGAATCACATTGAACAAGTCGGTAGGACGCAAGGACGAAATCAAGTTTTTAAGGGTTTGTTTTGCGACGTCCAACGGAAAACCGTGCATGGAACCGGAAACATCGACAATAAAAATATATTCACGGGGCGGAATGGTTTCAATGGGCGGTTTGGCGGGCGGCTGCACCATCAGCATAAAGAACTGTTCGCCATCCGGATGACCGTATGTCAGCATACCTGATTGAACGGTCTTTCCCTGCAAACCGTAGCGAAGAATAAAATCGCCGTTTCCCTGCTTGTCGAGCGGATTGGCAAGTGAAACCAGAACTTGTTTTTCGTTGGGACGGTCAACGGAAATGGGGTGTGAAGCGGAAGAAATACTTTGAACCGGTACCGGTGAAAGTATGGATATTTTCATGTCGAAGTCCGGTTGTATGTCAATCAGTTGTTCGACAGCCATTTCTACCCATTCTTCATCACCTTTGGAATAACGCGGGCCAACGGCTCCCGGATAAACAAATTCATAAATTGCATCGCGATATTCCACCGTCTCGGTGTAACGCATGGCAACTTCCACCTTGTCGCCCGTCATGATATTGGTAACTTCCATTTGGAAGACATTGGGGCGATGTTGTTCGAGCAAACCAGCGGTTTTTCCCTGTTGGCGGGCTTCCTCAAATTCTTTTCTTGCGGCTTGTTTTTCTTTTACTTTGGCTTCGATAATCCGGTCGCCGATGCGGATTTCCATCGCATAAACAGCTGCGCGAGTGGAGCCGGCAAAAACATAAACGGCATCCAATTTCTTTTCGTCTTCGTTTACATAAATTTGATTGACAGTTACATCGGCGATGACGCCGTCAATTTGAACGTTTACTTGCGTAGAAATAAGTCTCACTTTGCCGTTTTCTTGCAGTAAGAGATAGGGGGAGGCCAGCTTTATAGCAGTTAGAATTGAAGGATTTTTTGTCATAATTTTGCTTTTTTAACCTTGTAGATTTCTAAGAATTATCAGGCTGCAAAGGTAGTATCAATTTACAAATATGTTTTTGATTTTTAGTTGATATAACCAACTAAATTTGTGCATATTTTCAACTGTGCCATCTATTCGTTTTGCAGGACAAGACGAAGCAATGGTTTTGGTAAATCCAAATTTTTCAGACTTTCTTCGGATATTTCGACGGCTACCAGAACTTTTTTTGCAAAGAGGTCGGAAGATCTGTTTAGGTAAATTTCATTATAAAAGTCGAAATTCAGCACCTTAGATATTTTTAACAAGCGTTCTGTATCAATGCTTTTGCGCTGAAAAATATTATATAAAGTTGTTCGGTCACAACAAATTTTATCTGCAAAATCAGATGGAGTCATCGCAGATTCTTCAAACTTTTGTTTGATAATAGAGCCAATATGTATCTTAGATATTTCAGCCATAAAAAAGCGTAAACTGTTTCCTCAATAAATTATTGCTTATTTTTATTGTCTGGCTCTACCAAAACCACTGCACACAAATAAGCAAGAAACAGTTCACGCCCAAAGGCGTGAACTCCCGCAACTTATTCTCGTGTGCTTTGAAATTGGTAGATTTCGACAATAGAGAATGATTGCTATAAGTTCAAAACTATTTAATTATACTGCATTATTTTTTGATCATATATTTTTGTTGTTAATAGAGTTTTACAAAGGTAGGATTTTTTAAGGATAAAACAAGAGTAGTACAAAGAAAGTTTACAGAATAAAAAGAGAGACATTCCATAACACGAAAGACCTGCCGAATCGAAAAGATCCGGCAGGTCTTTTGTAAAATACAGGCGATTACCTGCTCTCCCACACATTGCAGTACCATCGGCGCAACCGGTCTTAACTTCTCTGTTCGGGAAGGGAAGAGGTGTTTCCCCTGCGCTTTAGTCACCTGAAAGGTTTGTTTTTTATATTTTTCGATTATATCCGTATCATAATTTTGTTTCATTTTTTTTATTCCCCGGATCATTTGCTTCAATCGAAAAAGCATTAAAATTAACATTTGAAACAACAGGAACAAGTTTTCAGGTTATTAGTACTGCTTGGCTGAGACGTTTGCGGGGTTAAATTTCTTCCGATATGGCATAAAATCAACTTCCATGTGGATTTAAGGTGTTTCTATGTGGAATTGGAATTGCATTGGCGAAAATATGTGCACTTTTGGCGAATTGAATGGATGGCATTATTTACTGAAAAATAGCTATTTATGAAATTATATTGCCTCTATTTTTATATTGTTTTTGGCGAAAACAACTATGTTTTTGGCGAATTGAAACCTTATTTTAAAAGCCGTTCAATAAATTGGGTTGTGATATTTTGTGTATTATCAATATTTTTATTAAGTCTATATAGAGTTGTGCGACCGGTACCCACCTGCTCAATCAGTTTTTTTTCTTCCAACTTCAATATCAGATACTTAATTTGTCCACGAGATAATTGATTATCAAAAGCATTGACAAAATTTTTCATGATAACTTCCCTTGCTTTCTCAAAGCATCCTGCCACAATATGCAAATCTCGCAATCTGTATTCCTTTATGTATGCGGGCTGTTGAGTAATCTCGTAATAAAAGTCGGCCAATACATATTTTTTATCCGCCGCGCTTAACGACTTTATTAATCCTTCCCGCTGCAATTTTTCAACCGATGTTTCTGGCAAATCCGTCGAAATACCCTGCCGCACCTTATCTAAGGTCAGCAAGTCAAATACATTCAGTTTATCTTTACTGCGGTGTTGTATTTCATTTAAGAAAATATAAAAAGCTTCGTCAACAATCCTTGCCTGCAAACGTAAATCTACCTGATAATCGTCCGTTTGCGAATAATCAGGCAAGGGTTTACCCTCCATCAGGCAAATATAAAACATCTTGTCAACCCCTTGTCCCGAACGCTCTACCTCACCTGTTTTTTCCAATACTTCCATTACCCGCTTATTGCGCGGTTTACTGCTGACAGTCAGAATATTGTCCTTTGAAACGCCACTTGGAAAACCTCCGGCATTGATTATATTGATGCTGTCGGGATATTGCTTGACAACTACGCTGCTCAGGTCATTCCACTGTCTGTGCCCGACGGCGTTCAATACCGCTTCCCTGATTACTTCCCTGTTGAAAGCGGGAATATCCAGTATCTTGAACTTGTGTTGAACGTGCAACAGGGGATTGCTTGCGGGTTGATTGACATAATCCCAAACTTTGTCCAGTACCGTGAAAAGCGATTCCTGAAACTCCTTTCGCGCCGTGTAAGGTATCATGGAATGATTTAGCCTGTATTCAATTATGACCTCTGCATTGGGTAGATATTGCCGCAAAGCCTTACGTGTGCCAAGCAATATCAGAGCGGCATAATTATATTTACAATTTTCAATCAGTCCTAAATCATTTAAAACTTGCAAGTCTGGCAAAGTTTCGAAGGCTGGATTTTTCTGTTTCCTGGCATAACCTGATTTCATCAGTGCAATAGCTTCCGGGTCTAAATCTTCAAAAGTCAATTCCTTACAAACCTTTGCAGAAAAATCAGGGGCGCTTTCTTCGAGAATCCGGCGCATTTCATCGTCGGACATAAAACGCAGGCTGTCTCCAATTCGCATCAGGGCAACGCCTTCGAACTTCAATGTTTGCCCGACTGGGCGGGACGGAATACGGAACACCAACACCCGTTTGGCGTTGTCGAATAACTCTGTTATTTCAACACGGACAGACAAGCGTTTGTATATTTCATCTTCAATCGCGCCGATTTTGTTTTCTGAAAAATTTGTCCCCACAATCTCGTGAGGCAATTCTTTCTTTTCCTTGACGCCAAGGACAAGTAAACCACCCCCTTCATTAGCTAAAGCTACCACGTAGCCAAGTACGCATTTGCGTCTGTCTCTAGGGTCGACATGACTTCCTCCGGCAAAATTGAAGTCCTGTTTTGCCTCCTTAAACTCTATGCTATCTTCTGATTCACGAAGTTGCTTTATTTCCTGAATTGTCATGTCTGAACGGTTTGCTTTTGAGCCGCAAAGGTACGTTTTTATTCGCAAACTGCCAAAAATACTTAAATTCGAAAATGGAAAGCGTTGGTCTATTTTCGTAGCGGCTTACGGTCGGCTTCGGTCATTCTTTCAAGATAATATTTTTAAGGATAAAATAACAGGCGCACAAATAATGTTTATGGATTGCCGACACGGTTTTAATAAAAAGATAGACATTCGATAACGCTAAAAAACCTGTCCGGCATTTCTGTCAGACAGGTTTTTTTGTAAAATACAGGCGATTACCTGCTCTCCCACACATTGCAGTACCATCGGCGCAACCGGTCTTAACTTCTCTGTTCGGGAAGGGAAGAGGTGTTTCCCCGGCGCTTTAGTCAC
>JAIRYM010000090.1 GCA_031267615.1 Dysgonamonadaceae bacterium | reverse complement strand
TGCAATAATTCCTTAGAATTAAACAATCACTATATAAATTTATTTAGAACAATGAAACAAATTCTTTTAACAATGACCGCGCTCTTCATGTTGAGCGCAAACTGCATCTTCGCGCAGGTAACAATCGGTGATCTCAAGGATCCTGAAAGTTTTTCCATACTTGAGTTAGAAGGCGGCGGTACACGCGGTTTGCGGCTGCCGCAACTTTCTACACAGGAGCGCAACGACATGCAGGTAACATTTGGCGCAAAAACCACAGTTGAAGCCGTTGGTCTTCAGATCTTCAACACCACAACAGGTTGCGTAGAGACCTGGAATGGGGTGGAGTGGATACAAAAATGCGCTCCCATTCCCATTACTAACGCTCACATTACAACCTTTACCAATGTTATGTACGACTTCCAAAAGCAGACGCTCGAGGCATACAACGACGGCAGTATTGCCACAAAATTTGTTTGGGAATACAGCACAAACGGTACAGACTTTGTTCCGGTACCTGGCGCTCCAAATTCACGGAATTACACTGTTCCCGCCCATTTTGCCGACACATATTTTACTGACGCCAACGAACACAGTAAAGAGATTTCTTTCCGCTGTAAATTGTCCAATCCTTCAACTTCGCCTGCAGAGATTACTTCCAGCCTTGGTATTCTGTTTATCAATACAAATACTGCGGGTTACGGCACAGATGCAACAACCGGCGTTAAGTATGCTACTTTGCAAAGTGGCAACAGCGGAGGTACTGTTGGCGGCGCTTTTATTACCAACAACACTAACGGCGCCAAAGTATTCCTCCCTGCTGCTAGCGTTCGTGCCAACAACAACGGTACGTTGCTCCCTGTTGGAGTAGTCGGACTCTATAACGCTAGTACATACTACGATACTAACTACTTAGTGAATGCACTGGGCTTTAACCTGAGCGTCGTGAATACCAATTGCACCGGTAACAACAAGAGCGGCTATTCCGTCCGTTGCGTACAGTAGAATGATTTTATACTGATATATTTTCCGAAGGAGTCTGATAAAATAATAAACATACACTCGAAGACTTAAAACTTCAATAAAAAAATTAGTATCTTTGCGCCGATTCTAAACAAGATTTATTATGCGAATCGGAATTTTTGGGAACAATTATCAGTCTGGTAAACTGAATAATATCAAAACTATTTTCGACCGTCTGGCGGCTGCAGGTGCTACTGTCCGTGTCGAATCGACGTTTTTTGAATATTTATCGAAAGAATTTGAATATCGCCCTGATATTGCAGGAATTATTGACTTGCAATCCAGTCTGCTTGATATGATTATCAGTCTCGGAGGCGACGGCACTTTTCTGAAAACTACTGCTTGGGTTGCACGACAGGAAATTCCAATAGTCGGCATTAACACAGGGCGTCTCGGTTTTCTCGCTGACATCAGTACAAACGAAATAGAACGGACGATTGATGAAATTTTTCGAGGTAATTATCGTATCGAAAAACGAAGTCTGCTCGAAATAGACGCTCCTGCCTGTCAGCGCAAAGATAACTTCGCACTTAACGAAATCGCTATCTTAAAACGCGATACTTCGGCAATGATTACTGTGCACACGTGGCTCAACGACGACTATTTGACTACTTATCTCGGCGATGGATTGCTCATTGCGACTCCGACAGGTTCAACAGCCTATTCTATGAGTGTGAACGGACCAATTATAGTTCCTGAAGCGAGAAATTTTGTATTAAGTCCTGTCGCGCCTCATTCACTTAACGTTCGTCCTCTTGTTATTCCCGAAGATTATAAAATACGTCTGAAAGTAGAATCCCGAAGTCGTAATTTTCTTGTTTCTCTTGACGGACGCTCTGAAATTTTCCCATCAGGCAACGAATTTCATATCCAAAAAGCAAATTTTAACATCAATCTTGTCAAATTTGCAGGACACGAATTTTATCCTACATTACGTAACAAACTGCTTTGGGGGAGCGATAATCGGGAATTTAAGATATAATAGCCATTGGTGTCAAGGATTTTATCGAAACACTATCTTATATGGTGCAAATCCAACAGAGAAAACCTCTTTTTTCTCACCGTCGCGACCAAAGATGAAAATTTTGCCCTCGTCGGGAAAATTATAGTCCGCAACATAAACATCGCCGTTGTCGGGATTGATGGCAAGCGCGTAAGGCGTTTTGATTTCTGAAGTCCCTTTGAGCCATTCTCCCGAAATGATTTGCCCTGTTTTTGTGTTGTAGCGTCCGTAATAATTAACTGTGGTCGGATATGGATTATACACCGAGCCGAAAGAATAAAGCGTGTCGTTGATTATTGTAAAATCTTGATTGGAAAAAGCATCAATCTCAGTCAAAGTTTTATTGCTTAAATTGAGTTTTTGAAGTCCGCCTGAAATTGCCGGTTCATAATAAGAATAATTACCCCTGTATGAAATATACAGGTTGCCATTTCCGTCAGGCAGAATACGGTTGGGATTAACGCCGACGGTAATAGTTTCGACTGTCGTAAACGTTGCTATATCGACCACAGCAAGTTTGTTGTCGAAATTAGATGGATAGGCGTAGCCGTTGGTAATACCGACATAGAGTTTGCCATCGTAAATAGCTATGCCTTCTGGATTATTGCCAACCGGCGTGAATGCTTCTATTTCAAGCGATGCAGTGTCGAGTCGAACAACGTTTCCGTCGTTTGTTGTAGCATAAATTTTGTTTGAATACGGTTGCAGACAGAATGGGCTGCGAGGCTCTCCAGATGCGTCTTTGACCTCAATTCGTTTCTCTACCGACAGGTCGCTGAGAGAGAGAACCCAAATCACGCTCGAACCCGTAACCGACACATAAATCTTATTGCCGTAGATGATTAAATCTTGAGCGGATTCGCCTAATTCATCTACCAAAACCTTAGTCGTATTGCCAGACTCAAAATCAATATAGGTAATAAATGCGTCGCTTGCGCCAAAATTCCCCTGATTGAGAATGAATACGCCCGATTTAGGCGTAACTTTAAACGGTTCTTTTATGTTGTCGTCTTCATCTTCACAGGCGGTAAAAACCATACCGCACACAAGCGCTAATGAAAGCGCAACTAACAAATCAAATCTTCTTTTCATATATTTTTTTTGAATATTAAAATGATAAAAAATAATTGTTAATTATTAATTATTAATTAACAACTTTGGAATATTTTCTGCACTTCCTCTCTGTCGTCGAAATGGTGTTTTACACCTTTAATTTCCTGATAATCTTCATGCCCTTTGCCTGCTATCAAAATGACGTCACCTTTTTTGGCAAGAGCACAGGCTGTACGAATCGCCTCGCGTCTGTCTGTTATTTTCAAAGTATGATGAGAATCTTCTTTTGAAAGTCCTGCTGCCATTTCATTTATAATGTCGCCAGGTTCTTCGTTTCTAGGATTGTCGGAAGTAAGGATAACTCGATTGCTCAATCGGGCTGATTCACGAGCCATAATCGGACGTTTACCTCGGTCGCGGTTACCTCCACAACCAACAACGGTAATGATTTCTCCTTTTCCTTCAAGCACACCGTGAACAGTATTGAGAACATTTGTAAGCGCGTCGGGCGTGTGGGCGTAGTCAACTATTACTGTGTATCCTGTCGGCGAGTGAAAAGTCTGAAAGCGTCCCGCAACTGACTGCAACGTACTGACTATTCGCAACGCCTCGTCGGGATTCTGTCCGAGCAAAACAGTCGCACCATAAACTGCTAAGAGATTATACGCATTGAATTTGCCGACAAACTGCGTAATAACTTCGCAGTCATTGAAAGTCATCGTCGTACCGTCGAAATGCGCTTCAATAATTCGTCCTTTAAAATCGGCAAGCGACAGAAGCGAATAAGTTTTCTTTTCTGCTTTTGTATTTTGCAGCATAAAAAGTCCGTTTTTATCGTCTTTGTTCGTAAGAGCAAAAGCATCAGCAGGAAGAATATCGAAGAATGTTTTTTTTGCATCGCGATACGCTTCAAATGTTTCGTGATAATCGAGATGATCGCGTGTCAGATTTGTAAAGATGCCGCCTTTGAATTTCAAACCTGCGATGCGCTGCTGAACAACCGAATGTGAACTGATTTCCATAAATGCATAATCGCAACCTGCATCTACCATTTCGGAGAGCTGTGCATTGAGTTCAAGCGGGTCTGGAGTGGTATGCGTAGCAGGTACAGCACGGTCTTCGATATAATTGCAGATGGTAGAAAGCAGTCCTGCCCGGTATCCGAAACGTCGAAACATTGTATAAAGCAGTGTGGCGATAGTAGTTTTGCCGTTTGTACCTGTTACTCCGACAAGTATAAGTTGTTGCGACGGATAGCCATACCAGGCCGATGCGAGCAATCCAAGCGCTTCGGCGCTGTCCGCAACCTGAATATATGTAATATTATTTGCAAGCGATTCCGGTAAAGTTTGGCAAATGACAGCCATAGCGCCGTTTTCAACAGCCTTGCCGATGAACCCGTGTCCGTCGGTTTGAGTGCCAAATACAGCGACGAATAAAAAGTTTGCACCTATTTTTCGTGAATCAAAGTGCAAACCTTTAATATCTATGTCGGTATTACCTGAAACAGAGATCGGTTTGAGAGTTTTTACAAGTTCTGAAAGGTTCATATATTTTATGATAAACCCTGTATTTTTACCGTGTTGTTGATTTTGCCAATCAAGCCTTGCAAAACGCTGCCGGGTCCGAGTTCGGTAAAGTCATCAGCGCCGTCTGCAATCATATTTTGTACGGATTGCGTCCAGCGAACAGGCGAAGTAAGTTGAGCAATCAAATTGTTTTTGATGACTTCGGGATTGGTTTCACCGTATGTGCTGACATTCTGATATACAGGACATTTTGGTGTGCTGAACGCTGTAGAATGTATTGCTTTTTCGAGTTCTTCTTTTGCCGGTGCCATAAGCGGCGAATGGAAAGCGCCGCTGACATTGAGCCTTAATGCTCGTTTTGCTCCTGCTGCTTTCAGCAATTCACAGGCTTTTTCTACTCCACTGATTGTACCTGAAATAACGATTTGCCCCGGACTGTTGTAGTTGGCGGGAATCACTATATCATCAATTTCTTCGCATATTTCCGCCACTTTTTCGTCGGGTAAGGCAAGAATAGCAGCCATTGTACCTGTGTTCTGCTCACCAGCCTTCTGCATGGCAAGCGCGCGTTTGTACACAAGTCGCAATCCATCTTCAAACTGCAAGGCTCCTGCCGCAACCAGTGCTGAAAACTCTCCAAGCGAATGTCCTGCTGTCATTGCAGGCTGAAAATCATCGCCAAGACTTTTTGCCAAAATCACAGAATGAAGAAAAATAGCGGGTTGCGTAACTTTTGTCTGCCGTAAATCTTCGTCGGTACCCGCAAACATAATATCTGTGATGCGAAATCCGAGTATTTCATTGGCACTCTCAAAAAGATTCTTCGAACCGGCACATCTTTCATACAAGTCTTTGCCCATTCCGGGAAACTGTGCTCCCTGTCCGGGAAATACAAATGCTTTCATAATTTCTTTTATTCTTTTATTTATTATAAAACAGGGTGCAAAGATAAACATTGTCTTCCAATAAGACAAACCTTTCCTGGCTGTTTTTTATATGCCAAATCAATAGATATACTTTATATTATACTGTCAGAACTGGATATACGCTACCTGCGTTTGCAGATATTCCATCAAACCGTGTTTGCCGTCGGCACCGCCGATGCCCGATTTGCGCCAGCCTGCGTGGAAACCTTGCATTCCTTCGAAGTGTTCGCGGTTTACATAAGTTTCACCAAACTTCAAATCTTTGATTCCGCGCATCACGGTGTTGATATTAGTTGTGAAAATAGATGAAGTCAAGCCGTATTCGCAGTCATTGGCAAGCGCGATAACCTCTTCGTATTCCGAGAACGGAAGAACGGGAAGAACGGGACCAAATACTTCTTTTTGAACTATTTCAGAATCCTGACGCATCCCGACAAGAATGGTAGGTTCATAGAAATAGCCTGTCTTTGTGTCAGCTTTTTTGCCTCCGGTAACGACTTGCGCTCCGGCTACTTTTGCGCGGACAACCATTTCGTCGATTTTCGTCTGTTGTGCACGGTCAATTTGTGAACTGTAAACCGTTGTCGCGTCAAACGGGTCGCCGTATTTGACTGCTTTCATTGCGGCTGCAAGTTTTTCAACAAATTTGCCGTAGATGCTCTTGTGGACGTAGGCTCTTTCGGCACAGTTGCATACCTGTCCGCTGAAAATGATTCGAGAATCAAGTACGCCTTTCACTGCGATATCAATATCGGCGTCGGCAAAGACGATTGCAGGGGCTTTCCCGCCCAGTTCGAGCGATACTTTGGTAACGTTTTCAGCCGATGCGGTGATGATTTCCTGTCCTGCCTCAACGCTGCCGGTAAGTGTAACCATATCCGTCAGTTTGCTTTTTACAAGTGTGTTGCCGAGTGTTTTACCGCTGCCTGAAATGAAATTCAGCACGCCTTTGGGAAGGTCGAGCTGCGAAACGAGTTTTGCAAATTCAAATGTTGTTACAGGCGTGTTGCTGCTTGGTTTCAGCACGATGGAGCAGCCCGTCAGCAGCGCCGGAGCAACTTTGCGAGCCATTACGAAGAACGGGAAGTTCCACGGGCAGATGCCCACTACTACGCCGACAGGCTTGCGGAAGAGCAGCATATTTTCGTTTTGCCGGTCGGAATTGATGATTTCGCCTTCGTAAATTCGCGCCCAGCCTGCGTAATAGTCGAAATAGTCGGCAGTGAAGTCTATTTCGACCTGTGCAAGACCGATAATTTTTGCCTGTTCCTGTGCAAGTGTACGGGCGAGTTCGACGCGATTAGCACGGATAAGTTCTGCCATTTTCTTTAAATAACCTGCACGGAAGGACGCAGTTGTAGCCGCCCACGCTGTTTGCGATTTTGAGGCAGCGTCGAGGGCGGCAAGGGCGTCTTCGGCATCGCCTTTCGGTACACGGGCGATGATTTCGCCTGTAAAGGGATTTTCTACTTCAATCCAGTCTTTGGAATGAGAATCAATGAGTTTGCCGTTGATGAACTGTTTAAACGTTTTCATGATGCTTTTTTTTATTTGTCAAAATTATAAAATGTTAGAGGCGCAAATTTAGATAAAAAAAACCAAATTGCAAATAATTTTACAATTTGGTTGAAATTCCATGTAAGACAGTATTTTTTTACTGTACTTTCTTTACAATAGCCTGAAACGCTTCCACATTGTTCATTGCCAGATCGGCAAGTACCTTGCGGTTGATTTCGATACCTGCTTTGTGCAGTTTGCCCATAAGTTGCGAATACGACATGCCTTCAATGCGTGCTGCCGCATTGATGCGCTGTATCCACAATGCGCGGAAATTACGTTTTTTGGCTCGCCGGTCGCGGAAAGCATACGTTAAACCTTTTTCCCACGTGTTTTTAGCAACAGTCCAGACGTTGTGTCTGGCGCCATAATAACCTCTTGTCAGTTTGAGGATTCTTTTTCTTTTAGCTCTCGATGCTACATGATTTACTGATCTGGGCATAATGATTAATTTGTTGTGAAAGTTAGCGTCGCTTGATACGATCTTAGTGGCTAAATTTCTGTTAATGAATTTCTTTGAGAATTACAGTTACTTTAATCCTAACATGGATTTGACGCTGTCGACATTCGCTTTGTCAAGGAGGGAGAAGTGCGTTAACCGCCGTTTTTGCTTCTTTGTCTTCTTTGTCAGAATGTGGCTTTTGTAAGCGTGTTTTCTCTTGATTTTCCCTGTTCCGGTAAGAGCGAATCTTTTTTTTGCGCCGGAATTAGTCTTTACTTTAGGCATTGTACTTAAACTTTAATTTGTTATACTTAGCAGGTCTTTCGACCATTTGTTTATTTTTCTTGTTCTTTGCTGGCGGGTTTCGGCAAACTGCCCGCTTTTTTGGGGGCGAGCATGATGATCATCTTTTTCCCTTCGAGGGCGGGTAGTTGTTCCACTTTTCCGTAGTCTTCCAAGTCGGTGGCAAAGCGGAGGAGCAATACTTCTCCTTGTTCTTTGAATAAAATAGACCGTCCTTTGAAAAATACATAGGCT
>JAIRYM010000050.1 GCA_031267615.1 Dysgonamonadaceae bacterium | reverse complement strand
CTGATATGTTCTATTTTTGTTTTGTCAACCAATTCTCCGGGTTTTACCAGTAACCCGATCGACAGGCCGATGGAAACGGCCAAAATGGTGGTTGCCAGAAAAAAAATAAGCGCCCGGCTGCCCAGCCGCGAAAACCGGCTGACGTCTTTCAATCCGATCACTCCATTGATAAGCGAAACCACTACCAACGGCATGGCAATCAGTTGCAACAAACGAATAAAAAGCCTGCCCCAGGGATAAATCCAATCATGAACAAATGCAGTTCCATTTCCCCATTGTAAGGCGATCATTCCCAATAAAATTCCTCCTATCATTCCAAAGAGTATTTGGAGATAGAGAGGAATTTTTATTTGCTTTTTTTTGTGTGACATATTTACATTATGGGTTCTGTTCACAAAGCGGATTAATGTCTATTTCCGATTGAGGAATATACCATTGCCACCTTATGTCTCCTGCCGGTATTTCACGGGGCTGGTCGCTTGTGGGTACAGGGGTGTATCTCCAGAAATTCGATGCTTCGGGGTCTTCATTGTCAGGCCATTCGGACAGGCCGGAATTAGGCCATTTCTCTTGATTATATTCGGGACGAGGCGCCGGACCGCGGTACATCCGCTCGTTCAGACGCTTCAAATCGAAGAAACGGAAACCTTCACCCCATAATTCCACCCGACGTTGTATCATCACTTCATTAATCAGATCATTACCTGTTTTTGTAGATTTCTCATAT
This sequence comes from Dysgonamonadaceae bacterium, assembly GCA_031267615.1. Lineage (GTDB taxonomy): Bacteria > Bacteroidota > Bacteroidia > Bacteroidales > Azobacteroidaceae > Azobacteroides. Next base: position 5,420 of record JAIRYM010000050.1, on the reverse strand, counting down.
TGCGGGTCGCGATGTTTTGCCAGCGGATAAAGGGCGTCTTGTGCATTGGCATTTTGTCCGGCACGGGCGTAACCTTCAGCCATAATCAGCATCATTTCAGGCAAACGCATAAAAGGTATGTGCCTGTTGCCCATCGTAGCAGCGTCCGTTACCAAAAATTTGTTGGCATGATAATTGGCATACTTCGAGTTGGTGTGAGGTGGAACTACCGGACGAGGCGTTACCGTACTAACTCCACCCTGAGGGAACCATACGCCTTTGCGTACATCCGTTTCGCTTATCTGTTTGTAAAGCAGACTGTTGATAGCGCGTGGACTATTTTGGTTGTAGGATACAATTTCGTTTGACATATACCCATGGAAATGTGTTAATTGCAAAAAGGGCGTCAAAGTTGCATTCGATCCCCACAACCATTCTTTATTGGCATTGTCGCTAAACCGATTTTCAGAGGTGGTATAGGTGTCGTCCTGCAATCGGGCTTCCGACTGTTCTACCACCAACCTGGCTGTTTCCGCCGCTTCCTGCCACCTGCCCTGCGTGAGCAGTACACGAGCTTTCAATCCGCGAGCTACATGTACGTCAATGTGCGATTTATTAGGGCGTTTTTCATTCGTTGCAGCCAGCAAGTCGATAGCCTCATCCACATCGCTGTTGATTTGTGCATATACTTCTTCCACTGTGGCGCGTGCACGAGATTCGAGGGAGTTATCATTGCGTATGATTATACCGGGCTGCGTATTGTCGCCTTCTTCTTTATAGCGTTGCGCATACATCTGTACCATATTATAGTGTGCAAAAGCGCGATAAAAATAGGCCTGTCCCCTGAGGTTGTTTTTTTCGTTCTGTGTACCGGGCATCGCGTCGTCTACTCTATCCAGAATCATATTTGCATTGGCAACATAATACTGTAACAAACGATAGAAATGCGCCTGAGAACCGGCAGTGATATTGCGATGGCCTGCCCATGCCGCCTGCAAATAGAATTGTGCATTGTGATAAGTGAAAATCAGGTCGTCGCCCAGCATATCAAACCAAACCATCAGCATATCGTAGCCACCATAAAAAGCGGAATTGGAAGAGGCGTCCTGCAAAGTGCTTTGTGCGTTGCCTATCCACATCAGTTTGTGTAAACCATTGACTGCCAGTATTGCTGTTCTTGTATTGGCAAATACGGCATCTTCGTCAACCTGGTTGGTTGAACTTGTTTCTAAAAAATCATCGCTGCATCCGCTAAAAATGATAAGCGCTGCGATAATCAATATTATTCTATGTATTTTCATATCTGTAAAAATTTTTATGTTTTATTTGATTATAATGTTTGTAGATTGAACTACAGTGTTACCTTTTAAAATTTTCATAATATAACTTCCCTTAGGCAGTTTTCCCGTATTAAAAGTCATTACAACGGAATCTGGCATTTGTAAGGCTGCAATGCGTCTTTCTGTCGATTCAAATTGCGTCCATTCCTTAGTCCCCTGCTTAACAGGAAATTTATAAGTATTTGTTTCTATCGAAGTTTGACCGTAAGTTAAAAATCCGGTCATTAATAAAATCAAACAAAATATCTGTTTCATATTGTTGTTAATTTAATTGTCCTTTTATTGTCAATTCATTGTGCCATATCTGTACACCATCACCCAATTTTTACTCTTGGAGAAAAAATCGCTGCATGCTTTTTCATCCGGCAGCAGTATTTTGCTTCCGCTTTCGTAATACACATCGCATAAAATGCAAGCATTCAGATTATGATTCATTAAATATACGATTTGCTTTTCCCATTCTCCCCTGTATATTTTTGCATTGCTTACGGTTGCGGGATCACTCTCAATTATTTCAATTTTGGACAAAAGCCATTCAGGAAAAGACTCGTTTTCGGACTTCTCTTGAAAAGGAACTGACTGTAACCGTGTCAGGAACTCCTGTTCAAGTGATTCCGTATCTTTTTTATTTTCTATTTCTCCGCAGGCAACTGTTATTCCCGCCGTCAGCAATGCAAGGGCTGCAAGTTTTAAAAATCTAACTGTTTTCATACCGGAATCCTTTTAATTTTCAGAAAGTAAGATTTAATCCAAGCGTAAGTACTCTCGCAGGAAGATAAACATCGGGATTGCCGCTATAACCTGAGAATATATTCCGGCGCGGATAAATACCCTGACGTTTGGTAAACAGCAGCACATTATCGGCGGAAGCATAAACACGCAAGCCTTGTACATTGAACTGTTTGAGCAACGACTTGGGTATATCGTAGTTCAAGGTAACATTGGCTAATTCCAACATATCGGAACTGATCAACCAGCGCGTGGACGTTCCGGCATTCATATCGGCATCACCAAAATCTTCTATACGAGGTACATTAGTCACATCGCCTTTCTTTTGCCAGCGATTAAGGATGTCCACATGCCGGTTGGAGCCGGGCAGCGCCGAGCCGGAGGGGCCTGTCATCAAATCGCCATAACCGGTATCATAGTATTTACCGCCCAATTGGAAATTGAACAAAAAGTTGAGCGAAATGCCTTTCCAGCCTACGCCGGTGGTGATACCGCCCGATATACTCGGCATGGAAACTCCCGACCAGTCGCGTAGCGCTTTTGCAATTATGGTGGTATAGTTCTGACCATCTACCTGTACCATTCCCAAGGCTTCTTTAGCTGCATCGGTTGCACTGGGATCATTCCACACTTCCATTGTCTCTTCGTCGGGGACATAGATGCTGTTGCCTGTTGCAGGATCAACACCAGCCCACTGACGGAGATAAAATTCATAAATCGAATGACCTTCTTCTACCCTGTGTACACCACTGATATAGGGTTCAACCGGCAGATAAGTAATTTCATTTTTCAGGAAAGTAGCATTAATTCCCAAATCCCATGTCCAGTCTTTCGTTTGGACAAGTTTGCTGTGGAGGTCGATTTCTATCCCTCGATTGTACATATTGCCTGCATTCTGGTATGCGGAAACCAAACCGGTAGAAGGCGCCTGCGGTATTTTAAACAACAGGTTACTCGACTGACGATTGAAAAACTCCACCGAACCGGTAAAACATTTAAACAAATCAAATTCCAGCGCGATGTCGGTACTGTGTGAAACTTCCCACTGCAAAGCCTTGCTATTCAATACTCCGTGTCGAAGGTATCCGGCTTCCAAACCATTGGGCGCCTGTGCATACAAAGACTGCCAGGCATAATAGGTACCGATATCGTCGTTGCCGACTTCACCGTAGGAAAGGCGAAATTTCAACAAATCAACAAAACTCAGATCTTTCATAAATGCTTCCTCGTCGATACGCCAACCGGCGCCAAAGGAATAGAAAGTACCCCAGCGCGAATCCGTGTAGAAACGGCTTGATCCGTCACGCCGTACAGAAGCCGACAGGAAATAGCGGTCATCATAATCGTAGTTGAAACGCGCTAAATAACCTTCCGTCCGGTATCTGTTTGTATAAGAATCGGGACGACCGGGAGTCGAATAGTTTCCAAACTCGTAATTATTGTCATTGATACTCTGATCTTGCATGGAACCGCTCAAACGATTATATTCATAGTCGTAGCTTTCATGCCCCGCGAGTGCATCAAAATGGTGGTTGTTGAAATTTTTTGCATATGACAACAACTGATTGTATGTCCAGGTAGTTGTAAAAGTATTGACTTTCGAGGCACTGCCCGAATTACCGAGTTCGGAATAAACAATGCCTGCGGAAGAAGACAGATAAGCATTAGCGCCTACGGCTCCATTCAAAGTCAGTTTAAATCCGTCCAAAAAACGTATTTCGGCATAAGCTTTAGCGTTTATTGTATTGCGTTTGTAGCCATTGTAGAGGTTTTGCAGTTCAATCACAGGGTTATTCCCACCGATATAGGGACGTGAAGGTGTAGTAATACCCTCATCCGTTAAAACACTATTCCCGAAATCATAGATCTGATTACCATCGGCATCACGCACATAATCCTTGGTAACAGGATGGTGAACATGAATAGGGTAAATGGGACCGATATAGCGGGAAAAACGGAAAGGATTACTGTTGCCGCCCGAAGCCTCGTTTTGTTCGCCTACCGACTTGCTGAGATTGCCCGATAGCGTTCCTCCTACTTTCAGGAAAGAAGTAATCTGTGAATTGACATTCGCATTCATGGTATATCTGTTGAATTGAGATCCGATAATATAGCCTTCTTCCGACAAATAACCCACCGACAGATAATAATCCGATTTGGTATTTCCTCCACTAACGTTTACGCCCACATCGGTACGATTTCCTATTTGCTGTATGGCCTTCGTCCAGTCGGCATCGTCACTCCACATCATTTGGGCGTTTGGGTTGAGTTTACCATTGTCATCCAACACCTGATCGTCCGGAACATTGAAAGGATTGTAAACCAAATCGTCTTTAATCAGGTTTCTTGCTGCCATTTGTCCGGCCAAAGCGGGATCTGTCCCGGCGGTTATATATTTGTTACGCCAGCTTTCCCAATATACCATCAGATAATCTTTCACGCCGAGCGTTTTGTAATCTCCCGATTGACGGGCGGTAATTCCCTGATTAACTTTTACGTTGACGGTCGTTTTGTCTTTGTTTCCCGTTTTTGTATTGATCAGGATCACGCCATTACCGCCGCGAGCGCCATATAAGGCTGCCGACGAGGCGTCTTTCAAAACCGTCATACTTTCGATGTCGTTGGGATTGATGCTGCTGATGGAATTGTCGTAAGGCATACCGTTCAGGACGATCAAAGGTGTATTGCTTGCTGAAACGGATCCTAAACCACGGATATAAATACTGGATTCAGATCCCGGCTGCCCGTTTGCACTCGAAACCTGTACGCCCGGTGTGGAACCGAGCAATGCATTGGTTACGTTAGTCATAGGACGGTTTTCAAATTTATCGGCTTTGATTTGATTAGCCGCTCCGGTAAATGAACTTTTCTTGGCCGTTCCATACGCGACGACGAGTACTTCATCCAAATCGCTAGCAATGGTTTTTAACGTTATGTCTATCACCGACTGCCCGTCGATAGCCACTTCTTGCGTTTCCATCCCCAGATAGGAGATCACCAACGTTTTGGCGTCTGTCGGAACATCCAGCGTAAACATCCCTTCGAGATTGGTGGCTACGCCGATACTTGTGCCTTTTACGGAAACCGATGCTCCGATAACCGCTTCCTGTTCGTCGGCGCTCGATACTTTGCCTGTTATTTTCCTTGTCTGCGCTTGTACAAGCGTTACAAACAGCATACAGAAAAACATGATCATTGTTTTTTTTGTCATACTTTTAATTTTTTTAATAGGTTAAACATTTCATTACAGAGCTACGCATTTTATAACAATTGTCCGAACAGTACTGCATTCATAAACAGTTTGGATGTGCCGTACCAATACATCCGGAAATTCAGGTCATCGGCAAATACGATGACTTGTCCTTTTCCGCT